>JALYSW010000380.1 GCA_030854615.1 Gemmatimonadota bacterium | reverse complement strand
ATACCGGCGGCGTACGCGTGCGCGAATGGCATCCGGGGAATTGGTCGAAGGGTCCCGACGAAAGCGTGATGAGCGCGAGCGCGCTCATTAGGCGCCTCGAGGGCGTGACGCGCAATCGACAGCGCGTCGAGCCCGACGTGCGGACGGTGCGCAGTTGGCTCGCCGGGACGCCGCGCTGAGCGCTTCCGGCGAGCCGGAGAAGCCTCGAAGAGCGCTTCCCTCGCCGACTCCACTGCGCCCGCTGCTGGCGCGGCTCAGGTCATACGTCCGCCCGCTCTCATTCGGTGCGCTCGCGCTCCTCATCAGCTCGGGCATCGGGCTCGCCTTCCCGCTGGTCGTCCGCGAGCTGCTCGACGCGGCGTTCGTGCGTGGCGACGGATCGCTGCTCAACAAGCTCGCCCTGCTGCTCGTGGCGATCTTCGCCGTGCAGGGGCTGATGAGCTTCGTGCAGGTGTGGCTGTTCACGTCAGTGGCCGAACGGGTGATCGCGAAGCTGCGAAGCGAGCTGTTCGCGCATCTGGTGCGGCTGTCGCCGGGCTTCTTCGCGGAACAGCGCACCGGGGAGCTGACGAGCCGCCTGAGCACCGACCTCACGCTGCTGCAGAGCGTGATGACGTACCAGTCGACGGAGCTGATGCGGCAGCTCGTGTATCTGATCGGCGGGATCGCGATGCTGACGATCACGCATCCGCAACTGACGGTAACGACGCTCGCGGTGGTGCCGGTGGTGGTGGGCGCGGCGTTCATCTTCGGGCGTGCAATGCGCAAGGCGAGCACGGTGGTGCAGGACCGCATCGCCGAGGCGATGGGGACGGCGGATGAGGCGTTCTCGCAGATCCGCACCGTGCAGAGCTTCACTCGCGAGACCGCGGAGACGATGCGCTACGACGCGCAGCTCGCGGACGTGGTCGACGCGGCGATCCACCGCGCGCTCGTGCGTGGCGTCTTCTTCGGCGTCATCACCTTCGCCGGATTCGCGGGAGTGGCGGCGGTGCTCTGGCAGGGCGGGCGGCTCGTGCTCGCGCACCAGCTGACGGGCGGCGCGCTCGTCGAATTCCTCTTCTATGCGTTTTTCGTGGCGGCGGCCGTCGGCGCGCTGGGTCAGCTGTTCGGGGCGTATCAGGAAGCGATCGGCGCGGCGCGCCGAGTCTTTGATCTGCTGGAGACGAAGCCCACGATTGCCGACCCAATGCACGTGGTGACGTTGCCGAAGCCGGTGCGCGGCGATGTGCGGCTCGTCGGGGTAACGTTTCGATATGGCGACGAGCTGCCCGACGTGCTGCACGATGTGAGCTTCACCATCGCGCCGGGAGAGGTGGTGGCGCTGGTGGGACCGTCGGG
Source organism: Gemmatimonadota bacterium (assembly GCA_030854615.1). Classification (GTDB taxonomy): domain Bacteria; phylum Gemmatimonadota; class Gemmatimonadetes; order Gemmatimonadales; family Gemmatimonadaceae; genus FEN-1250. Next base: position 3,896 of record JALYSW010000380.1, on the reverse strand, counting down.
TGCGGGAAAGACGACGATCGCGTCGCTGGTGCCGCGCTTCTGGGATGTGCAACATGGCGCCGTGACGCTCGACGGTGTGGATGTGCGCTCGCTCGCGCTCCTGGAGCTGCGCGGCGCGATCGGCATCGTGCCGCAGGAGCCCGCTCTGTTCAGCGGCACGGTGCGCGACAACATCGCATACGCGCGCACGGACGCGACGGATGCCGAGATCGAGGGAGCCGCGAGTGCCGCGCACGCGATGGAGTTCATCGAGCGGCTTCCCGATCGCATGCAAACACGCGTGGGCGAGCGAGGCGTGAAGCTCTCGGGTGGGCAGCGGCAGCGTATCGCGATTGCGCGGGTATTCCTCAAGAATCCGGCGGTGGTGATCCTCGACGAGGCGACGTCGAGCCTCGACACGGAGAGCGAGCAGCTCGTCGAGCAGGCGATGGAGGAGCTGTTGCGAGGGCGGTCGACGTTGATCATCGCGCACCGGTTGAGCACCGTGCGCCGCGCCGACCGCGTCATCGTGCTGGAGGGCGGCGTGATCGTGGAGGAAGGGAGCCACGAGGAGCTCATTGCGAACGGCGGACTGTACGCGCGGCTGCACGTGGCAGCGGGATTGAGTCTGACGGCGTAGGAAGAACTTCGTGAGGGACGGTTCAGTGGAGCCGGTTTCTGAAGCGCGGAGCCGCTCCTACGGCCGCGCGCGGAGCCTCACCCTTCCCTTGAACGTGCGCACGGTGACATCCGCGGCGCCGGTGCCCAGGCTGACCTGAAGGGTGTGCACCCCGGATGCAGCCGGACGCAGCTGCGCGAATCCGTTGTCGATGACTCCTTCGACGCTCGAAAGCTCGAAGCGCGCGGACACATCGCGCGGGAGCAGAAAGTCGATCGTTCCGCTGTGCGTCGAGAGCTCGAAGATCGCGTGCTCGCGCATCGTCGCCGCGTAGTGGATGTCGCCCGTGACCGCCGTGAAGCGACCATGCAGGATCGTGGCAGTCGCGACGTCGAGCGTGCCGCCGATCGTCGACGCGTCGACGTCTTCCGGCGATCCGCGAATCACGAGCCTCCCCTTCCCCGTCTTCGCGCGTGCCCAGGGAGTGGCGGCGTCCAAATCGATGTCGCCGCTCATCGACTCGACGTCCACGGTGCGCATGGTGCCCGCGATGTGATAGCTCCCCGAGACGGCGTAGAACCAGCCGCCCACGTCGCTCACATCGCTCAGCGCGTCCACCGTCTTGAGCGCCACCTGGCTCGCCTTCGGCATGTAGATCTCGAGTCGCGATGCCGACATCGATCCGCCATCGCGCTGATCGACGATCAGCTTGTAGCCCGCACTGTCGGTGCCGCTAAGCAGCAGCTGCGCGGACGCCGGGAGACGACCACGAACTACCAGCGAGTCCCGGTCCCATCCGATCAGCTGGACGGTTCCGGATGGCACGAACATCTTGAGCGGCGCTCCCGCGCGCAACGCGCGCGCGCGCAGCACGGGATCCGCGGTCGGACGCGTGCTTTGGGCAGCCATGCGCGCCGTCACCGCCAAAGCAATCGCCAGCGCGAGCATCCGAACATCAGCTCGCATTGTTTGCTCGCTTGAGCAGCTCCACCTTCTCGCGATACGACGACGCGAGCAGCCGCTGCAGCGCCACGCTCCTGGGGTCGCGCGCCAGCGCCGCCGTCTGCTCCGCGATGCTCGCGTCGATGATCGCAAGGTCGGAGTCGAGCGACTTCGAGGCGGACGGCCCCATCATCGCGCGCTCCATCTCGAGCTCGTTCAGCAGCCGGCGCGACTCGTCCTCGTACGAGCGCGCCGAGTCGGCGACGCTGGCGAAGGCGACATCGGTTTGTGGGAGTTGCGACGTCGGCGCGCGATCGACCCACGTCTTCATCTCGGCAAACGCAGCGATGACCAGCGCGGCCGCCACCGTCGTCGAGCCGATCGCAAGCCACGGGCGACGTGCTCGGGGTCGCACCATTGCGCCCGCGCGCTGCCCGAGCGGCACCACCTTCGACGCATCGATGCGCGACCGAATCGATGGCCAGAGATCCGTTTCCGACATCGGAGGTGCAATGTCCGCTCGCGTTTTCATCACCACAACCTCCAGTCGAGCGATATCCCTCGCACAGCTCTCGCACACCGCAATGTGCGCCTTCGCCACACGCATCTCCTCGCCCTCCAGCGTTCCGTCTGCGACACCGTGGCGCGATTCCTCGGACATATGGTGATGATCAGTCATGGCGCGAGCATCCGTGCGAGCGCGCGTCGCGCGCGGAAGAGTTGCGTGCGGGACGTGCCCGCGGCGATCCTCGTCATCGTTGCGATTTCATCGTGCGCGTACCCCTCGATGTCATGGAGCACGAAGACCGTGCGCGCACCGGCCGGAAGTCGCCGTAGCGCCACCGCCAGGTCCATTCCGGCATCGGCGTCTGGATCAGTGGCCACCGAATCCATCGCGAGTCCCTCCGGGTCATCGATCATTCGCAGCGCGTCGCGCTTTGCCGTTCGCCACTTCGCGAGCACCGCATTCACCGCCAGTGCGTGCAGCCAGGTCGCGAGCGCGCTCTGCCCACGAAAGGATCCCAGCTTCTCCCACGCGCGCACGAACGCATCCTGCACGAGCTCATCGGCCTCACGTGCATCGCCGCACATCCGCATGCAGAGCGCGTGAATCGCGGGTGAGTGCGTCCGATAGACCATCTCGAACGCGTCGACGTCGCCGCCCTGCGCGCGACGGACGATGTCGTCCGTCGCGCGGGAATCGCCGTCACGACGCACGCCCATTCCATCTGCAAGTGGCTTCACGCGCAGCGCCAATTGCGCTCAGCGCCCCGACGCGGCCATGAGCGTCGAGTCGATGTCCCGTGCCACCACGGCGCGCGGAATCGGACGCCCCTCGGCCATCGTCGTCGGAATGCGAACCGCAGCCACGCTGCCGTCGGGCGCGAGCGAGACGAGGGCCGTCGTGGACTCGAGCGAGACCCGCACGAGCCATATCCCTTCGCTCGGCCACTGTTTGCGCACCGCGAACACCCCGGGGCGCCCGGTGTCATCGATTTTGAGCGAGACGCTGCGACGTTTGCCCGATACGAGCCCCTCGGCCGAGCCGCTCAGCGCTGCGATGGTGGAAGGCCCATTGTGCGTTTCGGCATGAACGAGAAAGACCGCGTCACGTGCGGAACGGTCGGCGGGATTTACGGGCGATTCGATCGACAGCCACGGCGGCCAGAACGCCCGCGCGGCGGTCGCGGCGGTGGTGATGAACAGAGCGGCAGCGAGTGAGCTGAAGCAGATAAGGCGACGCATGGGACCTCCGTCCGGATGGGTTCGAGATATCCCCGTTTCCAGATTGGATGCCGGCATCAGTCGATCTGCTTACAACCAGTCGTACGAGTCGATCGGACCGTTCTGGAGATCCTCCATCACGATCCTCGCCATTCGCTGCGAGGTTCAGGGGACGAGTCGGTACTCGTACACAGGGTAATCGACCGACAGTTCCTGGGTCAGCGTCACGGCCGTATCGGAAAACATACCGATGCGATTTGGCGAGCAAATATCGCGACAGTGCCCGAAATATCCGGTCTCGATGCTGTCGCCGTTGATTCGATATTGCCCGAATCGGGTGAACGATGAGGTATCGACTCCGTAACTAGGCGTTGAATCCCGCGAGAGTATCGTCTCTTCCGATGAATCATTCGAAAACAGGATGAGAGTCCCACTGAGTGCGGTGTAAGTCTCGATCGGCCCCGAGAAGATATCTACGGGAAGAGTATGGCCGCTCACCCCCATCAGCTGGTAGACACGCGACGTGAGTGGCTTTGGCTTCAAACTCCATGTGCCATCGCAAGAGAGGAGGGCGAGTCCAGCGATCGATACCATCAATCGACGAGGAAGGGACATGGCCGCTCCGGAAGAA
>JALYSW010000377.1 GCA_030854615.1 Gemmatimonadota bacterium | reverse complement strand
GCTCCTGCACGGCGCGGAGGTCGGCGCCGGCATCGAGCAGATGCGTCGCGAAGGTGTGGCGGAGCGAATGCACCGAGAGCCCCGCATCCTCGTCGATCTCATGCAGGAACTTACCGACGACGAGCTGCACCGCGCGAACCCCGATGCGCGTACCAGTGCGCGAGAGGAAAAACGCGGTGCGGTCGACCTTGCCGCCGAGTGTGCGCGAAAGCTCGTCGCGCTTCGCTTCGTAGTTGCGGAGTGCGAGCTGCGCGTGATCGCCGATCGGAACGATCCGCTCCTTGCGCCCCTTGCCGCGAACCTTGAGCTGCTGCGAGACGAGGTCGAGCATGTCGCGGTTCACGCCGGCGAGCTCGGACAACCGCAGCCCCGTCGAATAAAACAGCTCGAGGATCGCCAGATTCCGCACGTCCGTGAACTTCCCCTCCCACGCCCTCGCCTCGGCCATCTGAAAGAGCAGGTCGATCTGCGCGCGGTCGAGATACGCGGGGAGATACTTGTCGCGCTTTGGCGACTGCATCGCGCGCGCGGGATTCGCCTCGACGATCTCGTTGCGATGGAGAAACTTGTAGAAGGAGCGCACGGCGGAGAGAGTGCGACCGATGGTGCGCTTGCCGAGCCCGCGGCGGGTGAGGTGACCCATGAAGCCGCGGATGGCAAGTCGGTCCACGCCACCCCACGTCCATGACTCCGTACCATAGTAGCTGCCGAGGAATTCGACGAAGGCATCGAGGTCTCGGCGATAGGCTATCAGCGTGTTCGGCGAGTCGTTCTGCTCCTTCTCAAGGTGCGTGAGAAAGTCGGCGACATCGCTGTTGTCGGTCATATCCCGACAGTCGCCGACGAGCTTGGCGAGAAGATGTCGAGCGAGTTGTCACGCTGCCAGCTCGCAATGTCCGCCAGCGCGCGCGCGGCGAAGAGCTCGCGCTTCTTTCGCTTGTCACGCTCCGGCTTCGCGAGGTCGTCGAGCAGACCAAAGTTCGCGTTCATCGGCTGGAAGTGCTTCGGATCCGCCTCGCGCAGATAGCGATACAGCGCGCCGAGCATCGTGGTGCCCGGCGGCACGACCGCCTCCGCGCCACCGAGCACTCGCGAAAGATTGATCCCCGCGAGCAGCCCCGTCGCGCTCGACTCGGTGTAGCCCTCGACGCCCGTAATCTGCCCCGCGAGAAAGACCCACACATCGTCGCGCAGCGTGAGTGCCGGCGTCAGCGCCGCCGGCGAGTTGACGTACGAATTACGATGGATGCTTCCGTGGCGCAGGAACTCCGCGTTCGCGAGCCCCGGAATTGCGCGGAAGACCTTCTCCTGATCGCCGATGCGGAGGCGCGTCTGGAAGCCCACGAGATTCCACATGCGCCCCGCGCGGTCCTCCTGGCGCAGCTGCACCACCGCGTACGCGTCGCGTCCTGTGCGCGGATCGCGCAGCCCAACGGGCTTGAGCGGCCCGAAGCGGAGCGTCTCGCGCCCGCGCGCGGCCATCTCCTCTACCGGAAGGCAACCTTCGAAGTACGGCGCCTTGTCGAACTCGTGCGCCTGATACTGATCGCCCGCGACGAGCGCATCGATGAACGACTCGTACTGCTCGCGCGACAGCGGACAGTTGAGATACGCGCCCTCCTCACGCTCGGCCTCCGTCCCACCCTTGCCGTAGCGCGATGCCTTGAAGACGACGTCGTGATCGATGGAGTCGTACGCAACGACGGGAGCGATCGCGTCGTAGAACGACAGCGCGTCGATGCCGAGCCGCGCGCGCAACGCCGCCGCGAGCGCATCCGACGTGAGCGGCCCTGTCGCGATCACCGAAGGCGAGAGAATCATCTTGATCTCGCCACGCTCGATGCGGATGCGCGGATGCGCCTCGAGCCTCGACTGCACCGCATTCGCGAACACCACGCGATCCACCGCGAGCGCGGTGCCGCCGGGAACGCGCGCCTCGTCCGCGGCCCACAGGATCAGCGAGCCGAGCGCGCGCATCTCAGCCTTGAGGAGCCCGTGCGCGTTCGATGTGTCAGTGCTTTTGAAGGTGTTGCTGCAGACGAGCTCCGCGAGCGACTCGGTCTGGTGCGCCGCCGTCTTCACGACGGGACGCATCTCGTGCATCACCA
>JALYSW010000376.1 GCA_030854615.1 Gemmatimonadota bacterium | reverse complement strand
GCACAGCGCCGCCTCGACGACGCGGAGCGCGCGGTGCACGATGCCGACGCGGCGCTCCAGGAGATCGAGCACGCGGGCGATGCGGCGCACCAGCGCGCGCACTCGCTCACGGAGTCGCTGCACCATGCGGAGCTGCGCTTCACTGAGCTCTCGGGGCGTCGCACCGCCATCCGCGAGCGCCTCGAAGCGGAGTGGCGCCGCCCGCTCGAGGAGATGCTCGCGGCCGTGCCGCCGAGCGAGATCGACGAGCCGGTGCTGCGCACGGAGGTCGCACAGCTGCGCGCGGAGCTCGAGAGCATCGGGCCGGTGAATGCGCTCGCGATCGAGGAGCACGAGGAGGAGTCGAAGCGCCTCGACTTCCTCACCACGCAGCGCGCGGATCTCATAAGCGCGAAGAACTCGCTGCACCAGGCGATCAAGGAAATTGATGTGACCGCACGCGATCTCTTCTTGACGACGTTCACGCAGGTGCGCGAGCACTTCCGCCAGATCTTCATGACGCTCTTCGGTGGTGGCGACTGCGATTTACGCCTGGAAAATCCAGACACCCCATTGGACTGCGACATCGAGATCCACGCGAGCCCGCGCGGCAAGCTCACGCAGCGCATCAATCTGCTGTCGAGCGGCGAGCGCGCGCTCGTGGCGCTGTCGCTGCTGTTCGGGATCTTCCTCACGAAGCCGAGCCCCTTCTGTCTGCTCGACGAGGTCGATGCGCCGCTGGACGATCAGAACATCGGCCGCTTCGTGCGCATGCTCAACCGCTTCAAGGACAAGACGCAGTTCATCGTCATCACGCACAATCCGCGCACGACGACGGAGGCTGCGGACGCGGTGTACGGCGTGACGATGCAGGAGCCGGGCGTCTCGTCCTTCGTGAGCGTGCGGATGCGCGGCGCGGCGGTCGAAGTGCCGGAGCACGAGATCCCCGCGACGGTCTAGCAGGCCGCTCGCGAAGTGAAGCTCACCACGCTCGGCACGGGCACCGCGTCGCCCTCGACGCGGGTCAACGCCGGACATCTCGTGGAAGCCGGCGCGGTGACGTTACTCATGGACTGCGGCAGCGGCGTGGTGCATCGCATGGGCGAGCGCGGCATGAACTGGCTCGGCATCACGCATGTGGCGATCACACACTTCCACCCCGATCACACGCTCGACCTCACGACGCTGCTCTTCGCGTGGAAGTACGGCACGCTGCCGCCGCGCTCTGCGCCGCTCACGATACTCGGCCCCTTGGGCACGGCTCAGCTGATCGACCACTTTGCGGCGATCTACGGAAACACGCTGAAGGATCCGGGATTTCCGGTGGCCGTGAGAGAGATGGCGCCCGGCGAGCGTGCCGATCTCGGCGATGGAGTTACGATCGAGGCGCACAAGGTCCCCCACACGGCCGAATCCGTTGCATATTCCGTAGTGCGTGGCGCCGCACGGCTCGTGTACACGGGCGACACCGGCTTCGATACCACGGTGGCGGAGTGGGCGCACGGGTGCAGCGTGCTGCTGTGCGAGTGTTCGCTGCCGGAGGAGCTGGCGGTGCCGAGCCACTTGACACCGGCGCAGGTCGGCGTGATGGCGGAGGTGGCGGAGCCGGATCGGCTGGTGCTCACGCACTTCTATCCGCTTGTGCTGGACGAAGATATTGGCGAGATCATCGCGCTGCGCTATTCGGGCGAGGTGATCGTAGCGAGCGACGGCTGGTCCACTGACATCGAGGAAGGGTAATGCTGGTCGTAATGAAGCACGGCGCGTCCGTGACGGAGATCGACGCGGTCGTCGCGGTGATCGAGGAGATGGGCTACCAGGCGCGTCCCATGCCCGGCGCACAGCGCACGGCGGTGGGGCTCGTCGGCAACGATGGCCGCGTCGACTCGTCGCGAATCAGCGCGCTCTCGGGAGTGGCGCAGGTCATTCACGTCACGCAGCCGTACAAGCAGGTGTCGCGCGAATGGCGGCCGGAGAACACCGTCGTGACGATCGCGCCCGGCGTTGAGGTGGGTGGCAGAGACGTCGCAATCATGGCGGGCCCGTGCTCGGTGGAGACGGAGGAGCAGATCGTGCTCGTTGCGCATCAGGTGAAGGCGGCCGGCGCGTCGTGTCTGCGCGGCGGCGCCTTCAAGCCGCGCAGCTCACCGTATTCCTTCCAGGGCCTCGGGGAGGTCGGTCTTCGTTATCTCGCCACTGCGCGCAAGGAGACGGGGCTCGCGATCGTGACCGAGGCGATGGACGAATCCGGCGCGGAGCTCGTCGCCGAGTATGCGGACTGCATTCAGATCGGCGCGCGGAACATGCAGAACTACTCGCTGCTCAAGTTCGTCGGCACACTCGGCAAGCCCGTGCTGCTCAAGCGCGGCCTCGCGGCGACGATCAACGATCTCCTGTTGAGCGCGGAGTACGTGCTCGCGAGCGGGAACAAGGATGTGATCCTGTGCGAGCGCGGCGTGCGCACCTTCGATCCGGCCACGCGCAACATGTTCGACGTCACGGCGATCCCGATCGTGAAGCAGCTGTCGCATCTCCCGATCGTCGCGGACCCGAGCCACGGCACGGGCATTCGCGATCTCGTGACGCCGATGGCGCGCGCCGCGGTGGCGGCAGGCGCGGACGGGATTCTCGTCGAGGTGCATCCGAATCCGGAGCGCGCGCTGAGCGATGGCGCGCAGTCGCTATATCCCGATCAATTCGCGCAGCTCGTGGGGGAGCTGAGGAGCATCTCGGCGGCGATCGGGCGCACGATTACTCCGGCACCGAGGACCGCCGCGGTCGCGGCGGGGTAATATTGCGCATGGGAAAAATCGCTGGGAGTTTGTTTCGCGCTACGGCGCTTATCGGTATCGCGCTCGCAATGCCCGCGGGGTCGGTGGCGGCGCAGAGCGCGGACAGTACGCTCGATCGCGCGGTGGCCGCGTACGCGACGGTCATGACCGCACGCATCTCCTTCACGCAGACGATCGACAACTCGCTCACGGGCACGAAGGTGACCTCGCAGGGCGAGCTGCAGCAGCGCCGTCCATCGCGCTTCGCGGTGACGTTCGGCGAGGGCTCTGGTGACAAGATCGTGAGTGATGGGCAGTTCGTGTGGGTGTATTTGCCGAGCACGAACCCCGGCCAGGTGATCCGCGCGAAACTCGGCGCGGACGTCGGCGCTCCGGACTTCGCCGCGCAGTTCCTGGAGTCGCCGCGCAAGAGCTACACGGTGAGTGGCGGTGCGGCCGCGAGCATCGATGGCAACGCCACGCACGCGGTGATGCTCACGCCGAAGAGCAAGGCGTCGCCGTTCACGAAGGTGACGTTGTGGGTGGACGACGGGGACGCGCTGCTGCGGAGGGTGGAGACAGTGGATCAGAGCGGGGTGACGCGCCTGATCACGGTGACGAAGTTCGCGAAGAACGCGAGTGTGGATGCGGGCGCGTTCGTGTTCAAGGTGCCGGCGGGGGTGAAGGTATACGACGGGCCACAGGGGTAGAGCGAGAGCTATCGCTCGTCCAGCACTCCTCGCAACTCCTCCACCCTCGCCGCATTCAACCCCGCCTCCACCGCGATCGGCAACGCCTCCCTCGACAGCGCCCGATACAACTCCAAAATCTCCGGCGTCTCCGCCAACGCCGCGAGATGTGCCCGCACCGTCTCCACATCCCCACGCACGACCGGCCCCGTGAGCGCCTTCGCCGGCGCCACCGCCGCCGCATTCTGCGCCGCCGCCGTGAGCAGCATGCCGAGCGCACTCCTCGCAGAAGTATCTTGAATTCCAACTAATTCCAGCAGCCGCATCCCCACCGACATCAGCACGACCGGAAAGTTCGAGACGAACACCGCGGCGGCGTGGTAGCGCGCCTTCTCGCCCGCGGGAATCTCGAGCACCTGCGCTCCGATCGCCGCGGCGAGCTCCCGCGATGCGGCCCGCGCTCCCCCGTCACCATCGATGCCGATCCACGCGCGGCGCAGCTGCTCCGTCGCGCGCGTGGGATCAGTCAGCGGCAGCAGCGGGTGGAAGGTGCCGCACGCGTGCCCGTGCTCGCGCAACAGGTCGAGCGCCACCGGCTCCGCGTTGCCGCTCGCGTGTAGCACCACGACGTCAGCGCTGAGCGAGGCGCCCGACAACTCGGTGAGCACGCCATCGAGCTCCGCATCACGCACCGCCACCAGCACCACAGTCGCGCTCTCGAGCGACGACGGCCACGTCCCCCACGTGATGTCTGCCCCCTCACGCCGCCCATGCAGCCCCACCACATCGACCCCCGCCACACGCATCGCGTGCGCCAGCGCGCGCCCCGCTCGTCCCGCACCGACCACGAACACGCGAGGTGGCGTCATGTCGTGTGCGGAACGTCCTCGTGCTTCTCGGCCCGCCGCGTGCCGGCCCGTCGCAGCAGATCGTTCTCCACCTGCGCACCGGCGGTCAGCGCGAGTGCCGCAGCGATCACGCGATCGTCGTCCAGCCGTCGCTTGAACTCCGCCTCGGGACCCAGCGCATACCGCGCGATCTCGAGGCCGAGCAGTCGGTCTACGGCGGCGCCCGCCGAGTCGAAGTGTACACGATCGAGCTTGATCCCCTTCGCCACCACGCGCTGCCAGAACGATTCCCGCAGCGCGCTCGTCACCACGAAATCCGGCGTCTGCACCGCATGCGCGCTCTTCGCCGCGAGTGCGCTCTCGGTGAGCGCATCGCGGAACTTCGGCGCGCCCGCGCCGATCATCCGCCAGAACGCGCGTGTGCCGTTGATCGAATCCGACGCCGAGACGAACAGATCCGGCGTGATGCCGCCGCCGCCGTACACGACGCGCCCATCATCGGTCTTGAATGGCGTCCGCTTCGCGAGCGGCAACTCCGCGCCGCTGTCCGCCGCGACGCCCTTCGTCGTGCTCGGCGGCGCGCCATCCTCATCGTCAGCGTCACTGCCGGGAATGACCACCGCAGCCTTCTGGATGCTTCGCCCCGACGGCGTGAACCAACGCGCCGTCGTCAGCTTGAGCGCACTCGCGCTGTCGTCGAGATGGAACACCGACTGCGCGCTCCCCTTCCCGTACGACGTCGTGCCGATGATCGCCGCGCGGTCGTGATCCTGCAGCGCACCCGCGACGATCTCCGACGCGCTCGCGCTGTGCTCGTCGACCAAGGTGATCAGCTTGAGATCCGGCCACAGCTGCTTGGCCTCGTCCGCGTACGTCTGCGCAAGTCCGCGTCCGCGCACGGACACGATCGGCATCCCCGGATCCAGAAAGAGATCCGCGATCTGAATTCCCTGCTCGAGCAGCCCTCCGGGATTCGCGCGCAAATCCATCACGAGCGTCTTCATCCCCTGCGCGCGCAACTGCGTCACCGCCTGCTTGACCTCGTCCGCGCTCGAGTCGCTGAAGATCGTGAGATTGAGATACCCGACGCCATCGCCGATCATCGAGACGTGACGCACCGAGTGCACCTGGATCTCGCCGCGCGCGAGCGTGAACGGAATCCGCGCCGGCACACCAGGCCGCTCGATCTGCAGCACCACTGTAGACCCAGGCTTGCCGCGAAGCGCGCCGCGCGCGTCGTCCGGCGTCCACCCTTCCGTACTCTTGCCGTCGATCGACACGATGCGGTCGCCCGGCTGAATTCCCGCGCGCTCGGCCGGCGTCCCCGGCAGCGGCGCGACGATCGTGATCCACCCGTCGCGCACGTCGATCTGGATGCCGATCCCCGCGTAATGTCCGCTCGTGCTCTCCGTGAGCGCTCGCAGGCGATCAGCCGTGAGGTACACCGAGTGCGGATCGTGCAGCTCGCGCACCACCCCCTCCGCCGCCTTGCGGTAGATGTCGCTGTCCGCGATCGAATCGACGAAATCTCTTTCGACGTGCGATCGAACCTGCTCGAACAGCTGCGCGCGCTGGTAGGCTCCGTTGTCGCGGTGCAGCCCGCGCTGCAGCAGCCAGCCGCCGAGCACGAGTACGAGCGACAGCGCCGCAACTGCGACCACAGCCCGCGCGCGGAGTCGCCCGGCGTTCGCGTCCGGCATCTCGACGTTAGACACGCGCCACCGCACTCTTGTCGGGGAAGAGCTCCGGCATGCGCGACGTCAGCTCGGCAGTGACGCGCTCGAGCACCTCGTGCTCCGTGCCGCCCGCGTCGACGGCCGCGATCGGACCGCACTCGGGATGCTCGCGCTGCCACGCCGCACTCGTGCACTCAGCGAACGCGCGCTCGACGCGCGCGTGAAAGTCATCGCCCGCGCTCTCGATGCGATCCGCGCCGCCGCGCGCGACGATGCGCGCATCGCGAATTGCCGACGGCGCCGTCAGCAGAATGGTGAGATCGGGAACGAGCCCCGCCGTCGCGAGCCTGTTCGCCGCGCGCACGTCCTCGAACACGAGTCCGCGGCCCACCACCTGATACGCATACGTCGACAGAAACAATCTGTCGGCGAGCACGAGCTCACCACGCGCGAGCGCCGGCTTCACCACCTCGGCGATCAGCTCCGCGCGCGACGCCATGAACAGCAGAGCCTCGGCCCGCGCGGTCATCTCGCGTCCCGGCTCGAGCAGCATGTGCCGGATTTCGTTGCCGAGCGCGGTGCCGCCCGGCTCGCGCACCCCCGTGTACGGCTGCTGATGCGCGGCGAGCCAGTCGCACACGAGGCGAAGCTGCGTGGTCTTCCCCGCACCCTCGGGCCCCTCGAATACGACCAGTCGTCCGCGCGTCACGGTCACGCCAGCGTGATGATCGAGCTGGTCGCGCCCTTCTTGATGCCGTCGAGAATCCACTCGTTCACCCGCGCCATCACCTTCTCGAAATTCTCCTGCGACGCGACGACGTTCTGATACACCGTCTTCCCCTGCACCTGACCGAGGAGGGCGTCGAGGTTGTTCTCCATCTCTTCGGTGGGCTGCTCGCCGCGCTCCATCATCTTCTGCGCGTCGATGCGAATCTGCTCCATCTGGCGGAGCAGCGTCACCGCGTCCTTGTCCAGGTTCAGCGCGTCGTTCGAGCGCTTTACCGCCTTGTATTCCGCACTCTGGCCGATCAAGCGGCCAAGCTCCTTCGCCTTGTCTTCCAACACGGTCATTCGTCCTTTCGTCTCGCGATCAGAAAACGCTCGCGTCCGGCGAGGTCGAGCCTCACCGCGACATCGCGATACCGGCCGTCAGCGAGGGCGAGCTCCGCCGCCAACGAGGCACGTCGCGAATCGAGTTCCATCACCA
>JALYSW010000361.1 GCA_030854615.1 Gemmatimonadota bacterium | reverse complement strand
GGGTGCGCCATCGTCGACTCGATCGCGCGTGCGCTCACCGCGACGCCGCACCGCATCGAACGCATCCAGCGGCTGTCGCTTCAGATCGGCGTCGCGCACTGCCACGGACGCAACGAGGAGCTACTGCGCCTCACCCTCGAGCGCGCCGAGCTCTCGCCGCGCACGTCGAGCATGCGCATCTCCGCGGCTGCTGCCGCGCTCTATGCGAACCGGCCGGAGCGCGCGCTCGAGATGCTCAACACGATCAATCCGGAAACCGATCTCTCATGGACCACGGACTCCTCGCACTTCGACTACTGGAGCGGGCTCACGGAGGCGCTGCACCTCCTCGGCCGCCACGACGATGAGCTGCAGCGCGCGACCGCGATGCCGAACATCGCGCCGCTCACGTGCGCGTGGCTGCGCGGGCGCGCGCTTGCGGCGCTCGGACGCCCGGCCGAGGTGCTCGCGCTCGTCGACACGGTGCTCACGCTGCAGACGGAAACGTCGAATCATCTTGGTCTCGCCCCGTACACGAACGGTCGCCCGCAGTACTCGGCGACCCCCGCGTGGGTCGCCGTCTGGATTTCGCGCGAGCTCGCGGTGCACGGCGACAGCGCCACGTCGCGACAGGTCGCCGCGCGTGCCATGGACTGGTATCGCGGCCGCGCGGCCGACGAGCGCTCGAGCATCGAGGAGCGGATCGTCGCCGTGTGGGCGCTCGACCTCATGGGCTCCAACCGGCAGGCCGACCAGATCGCGAGATCGCTGCTGGCGGGGGACAGCACGAACGTCGACTACCGCGGCATGGTGGCGGGACTCGCGGCCGAGCGCGGCGACTCGGCGGTCGCAAACGCGGGTGATGCGTGGCTGGCGCGCCAGCACGGCGATTCGGTGAGCTGGACGGCCAGCTACTATCGCGCTCGCGACGTGGCGCTCCTCGGGCACCGCGCCGACGCGATGGCCCGGCTGCGCGAGACCATCGACGCGGGCGCGTGGCCGTTGTATCTGCACGTCGATCCCGCCTTCGTGCTTTTGCGCGGGGCGCCCGGCTACGCGGCGCTCATGGCCCCGCGCGACTGACGCTTTAGCGTCAGGGCTTGATTACCACGCGCTTGAAGAGGACGTCGTCGCCGATCGCGAGCCCCGCAACCGTACCGTCGGCGGCGAGCCTGAAGGACATCAGCTGACGCCCGCGATATGCGTCGCGCCAGTAGGCCATGAAGGTGTCGTAGTGCCAGTGCTCGAGCTCCGCTACGTTGAGCGGGCCGAACGACACGACGAGCCTCTTCCCGTCGGGCTTCACGATCGCGGTGCCGAAGAGGCTGTCGCTATACACCCCGGCGTAGCGCGCGAGCGGGAGCGACGGTTGCGTCCCCGTCACGTGCTCGGCGTCGATGTCGCGCTCACCCTTCTTGCCTTCCTCGCGCAGCGCCGCGTACATCGGGAGCATCTCGGCGTTCCAGTCGTGCTTCGAACCGCCGATGTAGCGGTCGAACACCGTGTACATCAGCGCGTGACGCAGCTCCGCGTGATCGCGGTTGGCGAACACCACGACGCCGAGGTGGCGCGCGGGGATGAGGCCGACGATGGCGACCATGCCGTCGATGCTTCCGGTGTGGAAGGCGACGAACTCGCCGCGATAGTCCTCGAGAAACCATCCCTCGCCGTACGCCTGGAAGCGCGGATGCGTGAGCTTCGCGGTGGGATAGAACTGCTTGCCGTCGACGAGGATGCGCGGCGCGAAAAGGTCGGCATACCCTCGCGCGGAGAGCACGCGCTTGCCGCCGAGGCGCGCGCTGTCGAGGAGGAAGCGCATCCAGATCGCCATGTCGGAGACGCTCGAGTACATCGCGCCGGCGGGGCCGATGTTGTCGGTGGCGTAGCGCTTGATCGGTCGCACGGTGTCGTTCACGTAGTCGTGCGCGAACGCCATGTTCCGGTGCGACGACTCGTCCGGTGTGCCCGTGGTCGTCTCGCGCATGCCGAGCGGGGCGAGGATGCGCTCGTGGACGAGCTTTTCCCAGGTGGTGCCCGCGCGCTCGGCCGCGAGGTCGCCGGCAAGCGCGTAGGTGATGTTCTGATATTCGAAGTGCGAGCGGACCGGAGCGTTGAAGGGGACGTAGCTGAGCCGCCGCAGGATGGTGGTGAACGACGACGTGTCGTCGTACCAGATGTAATCGGCCTCGGGGACGCCTGTGCGGTGGGAGAGGAGATCGGCAACGGTGATCTGTCTCGTCGCGATCGGATCGGAGAGGCGGAACGCGGGCATGTAGGTGATCACGGGCGCGTCGATGCGCAACTTCCCTTCGTCCGCCATGAGCTCGACCACGAACGATGTGAAGGCTTTCGTGGTGGAAGCGTTGGCGAAGAGCGTGTGCGTGTTCACGGAGTCCTGCGTGCCGAGCTTGCGCACGCCGTAACCCTTTGCGAACACCACGGAGTCATCCTTGACGACGGCGATGGCGAGCCCGGGGATGTTCCAGTCGCGAACGCCGCCGGCTACATATGCGTCGAAGTTGGCGAGGGGGGACTGGGCGAAGGCGCGAGGAGCGAGGAGCGCGAGGGCGGCAGCACCGGCGAACACGAATTGGCGAGGTGAGATCATCTCGCGAACATACGGCTGGTGCGTGTCGAACTCCAGATCGGGAATGCGCGGCGCGCCTCCCGGATGTACGAACGGGAGCGCCATCTCGGCGCTCCCGTTCTCCTGCATTCAGACGTAGGAAAGTTCGTTAGTCTCCTTCGAGCTCAAAGGCCATCCCGTCGGATTCGCGGAAGATGTCGAGGACACTCTCGATCTTCGAGATCGCAGCCAGCGTCGGCTCGAGGACGGGGTCCAGAGTGATCGAGATGGCACGTCGCGCGCCCTCCGGCCAGTCCGGCATGGAAAGACCCGCGACGAGTCGCTGCAGCTTCGACCCGAAATGCACAACGAGATGCTGCGCGGTGGCTGTGAGGACATCGAGTGGAATGTCCAGATCCCGGGTGACGATCTCGCCGGTCGTGGTATCGCGCCACGCCGCATCACCGACTGCTCCACGTCCGACCAGAAGGCCGAGGTGGCGGAAAGTGCCGGGGCCCACGCCGGTGCGGTGACTCTCCACCGCGGCTGCGAGCGCCAGAGCAAGGGAATCGGTTTTCGGCACGCCGTAGAGGGTCACGACATCGCGGTCGCAACGCTCCTGGGAGAAGGCCGAGGGAACCGAGTCCACCCGCGCGAGCACAGGGGACAGATCGACACCTTCCTCTAGCATGACGAGGAAGTCCATTTCCCCTCCTGTGAAAAAATGGTCGTGCGCCGGACGTTCTGAGACGTCCGCGAGCCATTGGCTCAATCTGGTGAGGAGCAAGAGCGAGGCCGAAGCTTTCTTTACGGCTCACCCTCGTTGTACGCCTCACCACAATAGTAAGAGCGCACTCTGACGTTCGATGCGGACATCACCGACTGTTGCCTGCAAGTGACATCGCTGTTGCACTTCGCGACAGATCGTGTCAATCGTGCGGTGCGCGCTGGTGCGAGTTCCAGAGTGCGACGGCAAGCGCACCGGCCAAAACGACGTAGATGAAGGTCGTTTCTCCACTCGACAGCAGCTCCTCGAAGCCGGGACGCAGCGCGTTCGGCGCTACGAAACGGTCCAGCACATACGCCAGAATGCCCACGCCGAACGGCGCGATGGCACGTCCGCGAGCGCTCAGTGGCGCGGCGATGTACGCGAGCAGAACTCCCCAGATGATCGTCGAGAGAAAGTGGATGACGAGCGCGCCGCCGGTGATCGAGAGCTGAAAGCCGGTAGTCATGAACGCCCGGCTCCCCGCATACATGTGGGCGACCGCATTCAGCGGCTGGAGAGTGGCGCCGCGCGCGTGGCCAAAGCCGAGCAGCGCGCCCGCCGTCGCAGCACCTGCGATCACCCCGAGAGTGATCCCTTCCCGCAGAGGTTTGTCATTCACCCTTGAAAGAAAGGCTGCTCGCATCTATCGATCAAGAGCGGTTAACTTCGACCCGGAACGGTACTTACCATAACATTGGGGCATATGTCCGACGGTCCGATCGCTGATTCCGTACTCATCGTCGAAGATGATCCGGATCTCCTCGCGGTACTGCCCCGAATCCTGACGGGCGCCGGGTACAGCGTGCGCACCGCCTCCGACGGTGAGGATGGACTCAACAAGGTGCTCGACGTCGCCCCTGCGCTCGCCATTCTCGACGTCGGGCTTCCGAAGCTGAGTGGCTACGAGCTCGCTCGCGAACTGCGGTCGCGCGGCTACCAGTTCCCCGTGCTCATGCTCACTGCGCGCGTGACGGTGGACGACAAGGTGAGCGGTCTCGATGCCGGCGCCGATGACTATCTGGCGAAGCCCTTCGAGTACGCGGAGCTCCTGGCGCGAGTGAAGGCGCTCCTCCGCCGCTCGACGATTACCGCCGGAAGCTCGACGATGCGCGTCCGCGATCTCTCCGTGGATCTCGCGACGAGGAAGGTCGAGCGCGCGGGAAAGGTGATCGGCCTCACGCAGAAGGAGTACGCGCTCCTCGAGTATCTCGTCCGCAACGCCGGCCGCATCGTCTCACGCCAGATGATCAGCGAGCACGTGTGGAAGCACGATGTCGATCCGCTCACCAACGTGGTCGACGTCTACATCAACTATCTCCGCAAGAAGCTGGACGAGGATAAACACAATCCCCTCATTCAGACCGTTCGCGGGCGCGGCTACGTCATCAAGGACTAGCGCTAGCGGTACCCCGCGGCCTGCAGTGTGAACAGCTCCGAGTACAGCCCGCCCCGCGTCACGAGATCGTCGTGGGTGCCCTCCTCCACGATCCCGCCGTTCTTCAGCACGATGATCCGGTCCGCCATACGCACCGTCGAGAAACGGTGCGAGATGAGCACCGCCATTCTGCCAGCCACGAGCTCCGAAAATCTGAGGAAGACTTCGTACTCCGCACGCGCATCCAGCGCCGCCGTCGGCTCATCGAGGATCAAGAGCTGCGCCTCGCGCAGATACGCACGCGCGAGCGCGATCTTCTGCCATTCGCCCCCCGATAGCGCGACCCCACCCTCGAAGCGCCGCCCCAGCATCTGCTGGTAGCCCCCGACGAAGCGTGGCAGCAGCGATGCCGCCAGCGACTGCTCGGCCGCGTCGACGAGCTCCGCCGGCACCTCCGGCTTCGCACCGTCTCCTTCGACGTGATCCAGATAGCCACGCACGCGACCGATCTCGCCGACGCCGATGTTCTCGTCGAAGCGCATGTCGAAGCGCACGAAGTCCTGGAAGATCACCCCCACCGCGCGACGCAGCTCGCCCAGATCATACTCACGGATGTCGATGCCCTCGAGCAGAATCCGCCCCTCCGTCGCGTCGTACAATCGCGGGAGCAGCTTCGTCAGCGTCGTCTTCCCCGCCCCATTCTCGCCCACCAGCGCGATCCGTTCGCCGGGCCGAAGCGCGAAGCTGATGTGCCGCACCGCCCATCGCTCGCTGTCCGGATACCGGAAGCCGACATCCTCGAAAACGAATCCCTCCGTGATCACCGCGGGCACGTGCCGGCTCCCGCTCGCCGTCGTGATCGTCGGCCGCATCTCGAAGAAGTCAAAGAGATCCTTCAGATACAGACTCTGCTCCGAGATATCGCTCGCGTTCGCGAGCAGCCGCTGCACGATGTCCCGGCTCCGCCCGAACGACGCCGCGAGAAACGTCAGTGAGCCGATCGTGATCGACCCGCCGATCGTCCGCGCGAGGATCACGACATACGCCGCGTAGTAGCCGAGCGTGCCGAAGATCGAGAGCCCGCTGCTCAAAATCCCTTTCTTGATCGAGAGCCGCTTGTTGTCCTCGTAGAATTTGTTCGCGAGCACGCGATACCGGTCCACGATCCACCCGGCGATCCCGAACATCTGCACTTCCTTCGCGGTGGCATCGCTCGCGCCGACGTAGCGCAGATAGTCGAGCTGCCGGCGCTCCGGCGTGTACCGGAAGAGCAGCGAGTACTCGAGCCCCGCGAAGTGCGTCTCGCCCAGGAAGCTCGGCAGCACCGCGACGGCGAGGAGCAGAAGCAGCCACGGGCTGTAGACCGCGAGCGCGGTGCCCAGCGTCAACAGCGTCAGCGTGTCCTGCCCCATCGTCAGCAGCTCCGAGAGCAACCCGATGCGCCCGACCGTCTGCCTCCGCGCGCGCTCGAGCTGATCATAGAACGCCGGATCCTCGAACTGCGCGAGATCCAGCGTCGCCGCGTGCTCCATGAGCCGGATGCTCGTATGGATCGAGAAGAGATCGCCGAGCAGGCTCTCGACGAGCGACGATGCGCGCCCAAGGAGATCGCCGCCGAACACGATCCCGATCTCGGCCGCCACGAGATGCCAGAGCGGCGTGGCCGAGCCGTGGGTGTCGCGCAGCGCGACCACACTGTCGATGATGAGCTTACCGATCCAGAGGGCGGCGACAGGCACCACCGATCGTACCACCCGCAGCACCGTCATGATGAGGGTGTACGGCGGATGGGTGTTCCATACGAGCTTGATGAGCTTCGGCACATACCGAAGCGCGCGGACGCGGTCGCCCCAGGTGGGATCGGGAACGGGTACGACAGGCGGACGTCCGCGGCGCGCAGGAGGCATCAAGGAAAACTACCGTGCGGCGATGGATGTTCCGTGTTAACGAGAAGGGGCGGCGGGAGTCTACCGTGTACTCGCTGGAGAGATCACACATGCGCCTGACGGCTCGCCATGCGGCCCTCGCACTCGTGCTCGGGGCCTGCACCACCTCGCAAGCAGGCACCGATCGCGTCACGGCCACGGCCGCCGGCGGCGACGTCGCCCTGCGCGACGATCATCGCGAGCAGACCGCGGACCAGCAGGTGCGACAGGCGCTCAACCGCCTCGCCTTCGGTGCGCGACCGGGCGACGCCGAGCGCGTGCGCGCGATGGGCGTCGACAAATGGATCGAGAGACAGCTCTCGCCCCAGAAGATCGATGACAAGCCGACGGAGCAGTTCGTCGCATCGTTCCCCGTGCTGAGCATGAGCACCGCCGATCTCCTCGCCAGCTATCCTCAGCCGGCACAACTCATCCGCGAGAAGAAGAAGGAGATGGCGCAAAACGGCGAGATGGTCGTGCGCGACAGCGCTGGTGGCAAGCTCTCGGGACTCGACTTCACGGCTGCAGACTCCGCGCGCTACAAGGAGGCAGGACGGGAGTCGCGTCAGATGCTCATCGCGCTCCAGACCGCGAAGGTCGCGCGTGCGGTCATCAGCAACCGTCAGCTCGAAGAGGTGATGGTCGATTTCTGGGAGAACCACTTCACCGTGTTCTCCGGGAAAGGCGCCGAGCGCTACTACCTCACGGCCTACGATCGCGAAAGCATCCGTCCCAACGCCCTCGGCAAGTTCCGCAACCTGCTCGGCGCCGTCGCGAAGAGCCCGGCCATGCTCTACTACCTCGACAACGCCGAGAGCACGGTCGAGGCGGATCGTCCCGCGCTGGTGGTGCGCCGGAATCACGCGGTGATGGACAACACGAAGAAGGCGCGACCGCACGGGCTCAACGAGAACTACGGGCGCGAGCTCATGGAGCTCCACACGCTCGGCGTCGACGGCGGTTACACGCAGGTCGACGTGATCGCAGCGGCGCGCGCGTTCACCGGATGGTCGGTGGAGAAGCCCAGAGAGAGCGGCGCATTCATCTTCCGCCCCGCGCAGCACGATGCGGGGGAGAAGCTTTTTCTCGGCCACCGGCTCGAGGCGAACCGCGGCATCGAGGATGGCGAGCAGGTGCTCGACATCGTGGCGACCCAGCCGGCCACCGCACACTTCATCGCGACGAAGCTCGTGCGTCGCTTCGTGAGCGACTCCGTGCCCCCGGCACTGGTCGATCGCGTCGCTGCGACGTTCACGCGCAGCGATGGCGACATCCGCGAGTGCCTGCGCACGATCTTCACGTCGCCGGAATTCTTCTCGCGCGCCGCGTACAAGTCGAAGGTGAAGACACCGTTCGAGCTCGTGGTGAGCGCACTGCGCGTGGTCGGCGCGCGCCCCGACAGCACGCAGCGCACGGCGCAGATGATCGCGAAGCTCGGCGAGCCGCTCTACGGACATCTCGCGCCGAACGGCTACTCGGAGCGCGGCGAAGACTGGATCAACACCGGCGCCATCCTCGCGCGCATCAACTTCGGTCTCGTGGTCGCGGCGGGGCGGGTACCCGGCGCATCGCTGGCCGAATGGTCAGATGCGAAGGAGCTCGAAGCGCTCCCTCGCGCGACGCAGGTCGACGGCGTCATCCGCGCGATCCTTGGTGGTGAAGCCTCGCCGGACACGCGCAAGGTTCTCGAGAGCGGCGTGAACCCGATGGCGAGCGACAGCACGTCGGCCGCGGCGACGCTCGGCGGATTCGAAAACATCGTCGGGCTCGCGCTCGGCGCTCCCGAATTTCAGCGAAGGTAGATCATGCAGCGACGTGTCTTTCTCAAGTCGGGCGCGCTGTCGCTCGTGACGATGGGGCTGAGCCCATCATTCCTGAAGCGCATCGTGTACGCGCAGGGGCTGCCCGCGCCGCAGAAGGGGAAGGTGCTCATCTGCCTCTTCCAGCGCGGCGCGGCGGATGCGCTCAACATCGTGGTCCCCCACGGCGACGCGCACTACTACGCGCTGCGTCCGAGCATCGCGATCGCGCGCCCGGGCGCGCCGGGCGGTGCGATCGATCTCGACGGCTTCTTCGGGCTGCACCCCGCGATGTCACCGCTCAAGCCGCTCTGGGATCGCGGGCTGCTCGCGCCCGTACACGCCGTCGGGAGTCCGAGCAGCACGCGCTCGCACTTCGATGCGCAGGACTACATGGAGTCGGGCACCCCGGATGTGAAGGGAACGCCGGACGGATGGCTCAACCGCTTTCTCGCGACGAAGGGCACGTGCGACGAGTGCAAGGTGCCGGCCTCGCCCTTCCGCGCGGTGGCCTTCGCGCAGCAGACGCCGCGCAGCATGGAAGGCCCCGCACCGACGATCGCGATGTCGAGCCTCGACGACTTCACCATCCGTGCGACGGGCTCCGACGTGCAACGTCTCGAGGCGCTCTACCGCACCGGCTCCGCGGATCTGATTCACGGCGCCGGTGCCGAGACCTTCGATGCGGTGAGAATGTTGAAGGCTGCGAACCCGCAACGGTACGCAGCCGAGCATGATGCGCAGTATCCGAGGTCTCCGTTCGGGCAGAACCTGCGGCAGATTGCGCAGCTCGTGAAGGCCGACGTCGGCCTCGAGATCGCGTTCGCGGATGTGGGAGGGTGGGATACGCACGTGAACCAGGGCGGCGCGACCGGTCAGCTCGCAAATCGGCTTGGCGACTTCGCGCAGTCGATCGCCGCCCTCGTCACCGACCTCGGCGACCGGATGGACGACGTCGTCATCATGACGATGTCGGAGTTCGGACGGATGGCAAAGCAGAACGGCAACGGCGGAACCGATCACGGACATGCGGGCGCACTGTTCGTCATCGGTGGGCATGTGCAGGGGCACAAGGTGCACGGAGAGTGGCCGGGGCTCGCGCCCGAGCAGCTGAACGAGGGGCGCGATCTCGCCCTCACGACGGACTTCCGCGCGGTGTTCTCCGAGGTGGCGCGCACGCATCTCGGTGCGTCACGTGGGGATGCGCTTTTCCCCGGATTTACGGGCACTGTCGCAAGCGGAGTGATGTAAGTTTTCGTGCATGGTGCGGAGGTATCGGCGTTGCCCCGTCGATCGTCTCCGGCATACCTCCACTTGCGAGCCGGGATGATTATTCTTCCGGCCCACCCCGCCCCGTTCAAGGACATCAATGTTCCGCGCCTTAGGCATCACCGCTTCGCTCCTCCTGGCAACGCTGGCCTGCCAGGGATCTTCACGCAGTGCGACCGTCAGCACCGTCGCCCAGGGAGAGGTCGCGAGCACGGATGGGCGTACGCCGAACGAGATGGGGCGCATTCCGATTCTCGAATATCATCTCCTCGGCGACAGCGACAGCCGCTGGCACGTCGAGCGCAACCATTTCCGTCGCGATCTCGAGCGCTTGTACGCGAGCGGATATCGACCGGTGACTGTCGAGGAGATGATCGACAGGAAGATCGATCTGCCGGCGGGGCAGTCCCCCGTCGTGTTCACGTTCGATGATGCGGGTCCGTCGCAGTTCAGCTACATCGATCACAACGGAACGCTCGAGATCGATCCGAACAGCGCGGTCGGGATTTGGCTGGCGTTCCACAAGGAGCATCCGGACTGGCGGAACAAGGCGACCTTTTGCCTTCTCTCGGGCGGCGCGGCTGGACATGCGTTCTTCGGCGAGAAGGGAATCGACGGGCAGAAGTCGGAGTGGCGCTTCAAGAAGGTTCGGTATCTGGCCGAGCAGGGATTCGAGCTGTGCGGGCACACGCTGTGGCACGCCAACCTCGGGAAGTACAGCGACGCAGTGGTACAGGAGCAAATTGCGCGCGGCACGCTGGCGATCGATTCCGCGGTGCCGGGGTATCGCGTGCGTACCTTCGCGCTTCCGCTCGGCGTGTGGCCCAAGAACCGCGCGCTTGCGGTGTCGGGCGAGTGGAAGGATCCGCACGGCGGGCGCGTTACGCGCTACGATTTCGATGCGGTGCTCGAGGTGGCGGGCGGGCCGGCACGCAGTCCGTACGATCCCGCGTTCGATGCGAAGCGGCTACCGCGAGTGGAAGTGTTCGGGAACCAGCTCGAGCAGATGCTCGACAGGCTGGAGCAGAGTGGGGCGCGTTACGTGAGCGACGGCGATCCGTCGACGGTGGCGCGACCGGTGGGATCGAGCTCGGCGCTGGGGCGAGCGGCGCACTGATTCTGGGGGGTCGTGCTACTCAATGAGTGTAGCGCGTCGAGCGGTCGAAAAAGATATGAGCAAAACCATACATTGACCGTATGATTATCGAACAGCGGCTAAATAATTCGCTTAATTGGGGGCTGTGATCAAAAGATTGTCCGAAATTGTCATGCGAAAGTCCTAAAGACGTGCTTGATGCAGCCGATACTGACTTGCAAGTTGATCGCTCGCGCAAGGCGAAAAGACCGACACGGAGGAGTGAATGAGCAGTATCGCGCGACCGCTTGCCCACATGCCCTACTTCGAAACGCTCGGCGAGCTGACCAACGACAGCACTGAGTGGCGCAGCATCAGCGCCGCGCTGGTGATGCTGCGTCTGTTCGACAGCTGGATGACGTCAGGGGCGGAAGTGGTCTTCGACGATGCGCCGGGGCTCAACGCCGTGCGCGATCAGATCGCCGCCATGGACATTCGCGACACTACGCGCGGGCTGGTGTCGAGCATCGTGGAGTCGATGGTGATAGCGGAGCAGCCGCGGATCGTGACGGTGGCGCCGCGGCTGATGGCGTATGGGCGGGCGCTGCAGCACGCGGCGAAGTGGCAGCTTGCTGCCGACATCTATCGTAC
>JALYSW010000357.1 GCA_030854615.1 Gemmatimonadota bacterium | reverse complement strand
TCCATGTTCTTCGTCAGGAACGCTCGCGCCTGCGGATCCATCAGATTGAGCCCATAGTGGTTGATCAGCATCGTCTGCTGCTTCAGCCACAGCTTCCAGCACTCGCCGCAGATCTCTTCCTTCGCGCGCGCGCCAAGCGGCCCCGGGAGCGGTGGGCGCTCCAGTCCCTCGCGCGTATTTCCGCAGCGCGTGCACGTCACTTCAGCCATCGGTAGTCTCGAAAGCGAGGATAGCGCGCGCTCAGGCGCGCGCGTAACGGATCTTGGCCAGGTGCACCGCAGCCAGCATGCGGATGTAGAGCCAGCCGATGTCGAACTCATACCACTTCGCCGCGAACCGCGCGGAGTGCGGATCGGCGTGATGATTGTTGTGCAACTCTTCGCCGCCGAGCCAGATCGCGATAGGCGAGATGTTCCGACTCTCGTCCTTCACATCATAGTTGCGATAGCCCACCGCATGTCCGACACCGTTGATGATCCCCGCGGCCCAGAACGGAATCCAGAGCATCTGCACCCCCCACACGAGCGGGCCGATGTAGAAGCCGAAGAGATAGACATCGATCACGAGCATCACGAGAATCCCGAGCCAGTTGAGGCGGGCCAGTACGTAGCGCTCGAGCCAGTCGTTCGGCGTCCCCTTCCCGTACTTCTCGAGAATCCCCGGCTGGCGCACGGCCTGACGATAGTAGAACGCCCCCTTGAGGATGATCTCCCGCAATCCTTCCATGACGGGGGAATGCGGATCGCCCTCGCGATCGGCGAACGCATGGTGCTTCCGGTGGCACGCCACCCACTCCTGCGTCACGATCGACGTCGATAGCCACAGCCACAACCGCATCGGGATCTCGGCCAGCTTGCTGAACGTCACGCCGCGATGTGTCTGCGCACGGTGCAGAAAGAGAGTCACGCAAACGTTGGTGACGTGTCCGGCGATGACCACGAAGAGCACCGGCTTCCACCAGTGCGTCGCCCACATTGCAAATCCTGGCATTGCGTCCTGACCTGAAGAAGAACTGCGGTGAAGCTTCCCCGGAAAGCTACTGCGAAGCGGGATGTCGAGCCACTTCCGGCGAGAGCTGCAAGTCGTCTATGGCTGTGGGGTCGCTGAGGTTACGAGCCCGCCCGTCGTCACCAGCCCCGGCTTGTCGCCCGGAGGCGCGGTTCCCCACGTATCGTTGGACGAGTTGAAATCTGGAACGGTACCGTCGGGCCACAGCCGCACCCCCGCAAGCTTCGATCGCACCGGAATCGTCGCGGTGTACTGGTCGCCGAGGAACCAGATGTCGACGGGGAGATGCACCTCCTGCGTCGTGCCGTCGGCAAGCTTGAGCCGCAGCTCCACGGGAAACGGAATCGACGTGTGCTTCGTGAGCTGAACGAGCGCGACGCTGCGCCCGTCGCTCGAGATCGTCGTCGCGCTGTCGATTCCGATGTCGAGCACATCGTTGGTGTAGAAGAAGCCGCGCCAGAACCACGCGAGATCTTCACCCGTCGAGCTCTCGATCGACCGGAAGAAATCCGCCGGCGTCGGATGCTTGAACGCCCACGCCGCCGTGTACTCGCGGAACGCCCGGTCGAACGCCGTCTTCCCAACGACGTGATTGCGGAGCGCGAGCAGCACCGCCGCCGGCTTGCGGTAACCGATCGCGCCAAGCGCGCCCGCCGGCACGCGGTCGGGCGGCGTCATCAGCGGGCGCTGCTCGCCATCGAGCACGCTCGCCTTCCAGTTGTCGATGTAGAGCGGCCACTGAAAGTTGCGCGGAAAACGCATCTCGTTCGAGAACGTATTGATGTAGGTGTTGAACCCCTCGTCCATCCACGCGTAGCGCCGCTCATTACTCCCGACGATCATCGGGAACCATTCGTGCCCGTGCTCGTGATCGAGTGTGCCGAAGACGCCGTTCGGATCCGACTCCTGCGTCGCGTAGTTCACGAACACGAGCATTGGATATTCCATCCCGCCCACGGGACCAGCCACCGACGAGGCCCGCGGATACGGGAACGGGAAGACGAACTGCGAGTACGTGCGAATCGTCCACTGTGTCTCCTCCGCCGCATGCGCCCACTCGGCGCCCGCCTTCGGCCACTCGTAGTACGATTGCGCGACGATCCCCTTCCAGCTCGTCGCATCCCAGCGGAAGTCCGGCGCACCGGCCCAGGCGACGTCGCGCACGTGCTGCGCCCGGAAGCGCCACGTCTTCATCCCCGCCGTCGCACGCGGCTTCGACTCCGCCTCCGTGATGATGCGGATGACGGAGTCGCTGCGCGCGGCGGTGGCGAGCCGCGAGCGCTGCGCGGCCGTGAGCACCTCCTGCGGATTCTGCAGCATCCCGCTCCCGGCCACGGTGTAGCCGGCGGGGACGGTCACCGAAAAGTCGACGTCGCCGTACTCGAGATAGAACTCGCCCTGCCCGAGATACTGATCGGTATTCCATCCGCGGACGTCATCGTACACGTCGACGCGCGGATACCACTGCGCGATCTCGTACAGCGGGCCGTCGCGCGCCATCCGGTCGGAGCCGTGCTCGGGCACCTCGAAGTTGTAGTCCATCGCGATCGTCACCTTGCCGCCATGCGGCGCGAGCGGCTCGGCAAGGTCGACGCGCATCTGCGTATCGTGCACCTGCGACGTCGCGCGCGCGCCGTTCGTGACGAGATTCTGAATGTCGTAGCCGCCCTCGAAGCCCCGGTCGCCGAAGCGCGTATCCTCGGGGAAGAGCGTCGAGCCCGCGCTCCCGGGCCTGTAGAGATTCTGATCGAGCTGCATCCACACGTAGCGCAGCGTGTCCGGTGAATTGTTCGTATACGCGAGCGACACATGCCCCTTGATCGTGTGGCGCGCCGTGTCGAGCGTGGCGACGATGTCGTAGTCGGCGCGCTGCTGCCAATAGTCCGGCCCCGGTCGACCATCCGCCGTTCGCACGCGGCTCGCGTCCGGCCAGTCCATTCGATCGAGGCGATTGAACGGATCGGGGCGCGTCGTCATCCGCGGACCGGCGGCGTCTCCTTGCGGCGCCCGCACGATCGTGACCGGAAGCGAGTCGACACGCACCGGCGCGACCACCGGCGACGCCGAGCCCATGGGATGCGACACGGGTGAGCACGCGATCACGCTCGCTACTACACTCGACACCACGAACAAAGCAGGAACGCGCACGGATAACCTGACCCTGAATGAGGAAATCACTCCAACCGTCGAATAATTTAGTCGGACGCATCGCCGCCCATGGTACGGAGCTCGTCAGCGACTCGCGCCACTTGCTCGCGCAGCCGCGCTCGCGTAGCGTGACTGGGTGACGACCACATCCTCCCGCGCGCGTGGGCTCTCGATCGCCGGCCGCGCGACCGCCGCCGGTACCGCACGCTACGGCGCGCGCACGACGACCAAGCTCGCATCCGACTTCCTCCGCCCCCTCACGCACGAGGGCGTCCTCGTCTCTTCCATCGGACTCGGCAGCTACCTCGGCGAATGCGACGAGGCGGATGACATCCGCTACGCCGATACCGCTCACCACGCGATCGCCACCGGCATCAATCTCCTCGACACGGCCATCAATTACCGCTGCCAGCGCTCCGAGCGCGCCTTCGGCAAGGCGCTCTCGCGCGCGGTGCGGATGGAAACGGCAGCGCGCGATGAAATCGTCGTGTGCACGAAGGGCGGCTACATCCCGCTCGGCGGTACGCAGCCGGCATCGCGCGAGGAATACCAGGAGTACGTCAAGCGCGAGTACATCGACACGGGGATCATCGCCGCCAGCGAGATCGTCGCCGGCGGACACTGTCTCTCTCCGGCCTTCCTCGCCGACCAGCTCTCACGCAGCCGCGCCAACCTTGGCGTTGGCACAATCGACCTCTACTATCTGCACAACCCGGAGCAGCAGCTCGACGCGGTGGACAATGCGACCCTCGAGCTACGGCTGCGCGCGGCCTTCGAGCTCCTCGAGGCACGCTGCGGCGCGGGTGAGATCGGCGGCTACGGCTGCGCGACCTGGAACGGGCTCCGCACGCCGCCGGGCGAGCGCGGACATCTCAGCCTCGCGATGCTCGTCAGTGTCGCGCGAGAGATCGCTGGCGATGACCACCACTTTCACGCCGTGCAGCTCCCCGTGAACCTCGCGCTCAACGAAGCGGTGCGCACGCAAACACAGCTCATCGGCGACCGACCGCTCACCGTGCTCGAAGCGGCATCCGAGCTCGGCGTGTCGGTCATCGCGAGCGCAACGCTTCTCCAGGCGAAGCTCGCGAGCAAGCTCCCGCAGCAGATGCGCGAAGCCCTTCCGGGACTCACGACGGACGCCCAGCGCGCAATCGCCTTCGTCCGCGGTCTCCCGGTGATCTCGAGCGCCTTGGTCGGCATGCGCAGTGCTGGTCACGTCCGCGAAAACCTGGGCGCCGCGCGCGCGAGCAACTCGGCGCTTGGCGCGTAGTCGGGAGTGAAGCGTCAACACGTTAACTACGACAAAAAACGGATTAAACGGATAACAAACTGATACTGCATTTGCCTTTGACCGTTGCTCCGGTCCGTCTCTTGTCGCCTTACCAATTTGTCACTTCTCTCCAGCACTGCACCTCTCGGCGGCGTTGCGTCAGCCCGCTCGCCGATCCACGCTCTGTGCGCCAGTAATCCCCGCCACGGCCCCTGCGCGCAACGTCAGGATCGTCACCTCGGCGCGTGCGCCAACCCGAAAGGGAATTCCCCAGTAGTTCGTCCCGGGACTCACGTACAGTAGCGACTCGCCATTCCGGTACGCGCCCATTGCGTACGCGAGGAATGGATTCACGAGACTCCACCCCAGACGGTTGATCGAGAGCTGTCCCCAGTGCGTGTGTCCGCTCAACGTCAGCGCGACACCCGCGGCAGCGAGCGGCGGCCACAGTGCGGGATGGTGCGCGAGCACGATGGTGAACATCCCCGCCGGTATCCCTGCAAGCGTCGCCGCGATGTCGGGCGCCGGCACCATCGGGCTCGCGCGGTGCCCCGCAGCCGGATCTCCTGTCCCCGCGATCGCGAACCGCCCCCCGCGATGCTCCACGACGCGACTCTCGTTCACGAGCACCACGTGCGTCAGCGCCTTCAGCCTGGGCAGCACCTCATCCCACCCCGCATACACCTCGTGATTCCCCGCGATGATGTAGACGCCGAGCGGTGCGGCGAGATCGCCGAATGCCGCGGCGTAGAGCTCGACGTCGGGGGCGAAGTCGTCGATCAGATCGCCGGCGACCGCGATCAGATCGGCTTTCGATGCGCGCACGGCGTCCGCCACGCGCGCGAGACGTGCGCGCGAGGTGTGCGGCCCGATGTGCGTGTCGCAGATGAGCGTGATCCGCAGTCCCTCGAGCTCCGCCGGCAACTGCGGCAGCGTCACCACGGCCGGAATCGTGACGATGGTCCGGGATCCGGAATAGCCGAGCAGCGCGAAGGCGATGTAGACGACAGCGACGCACGCGACCAGCACGCGCCCGGCAGCTCCACCGGCGCCGAAGAACACGCCACCGAGAAAGCCGATGATCCCTCCGAGAGCGCAGAGAATCAGCAGCAGTTGCGCGTACCACATCGGGCGGAAGACGAAGAGCCGGATCGCCTTCCCCGGATAGTGCCCGCTTCCGCGGCTTCGAATGAAAACCGCGAGTGGAAATACGGTGAGCACCAACGCGGCGCCGCCCATCGCGAGCCATCCAACGATCGGCGCCAGCAGCGCTGCTACGATCAGCCAGCTTCCGACGAAGACCGTCAATACGACGGCCAGCGCCGTCCGCTGCGCGCGCATGAGCGCGGCGCGCGCGCCAGGGGGTCGCTCCGCGCTCATCTCGACCCCCTGGCCCGCCCCGCTATTTCGAAATCGTCAGCGGCGTGACCAGCAGGTGCAGGTTGTGGTTCACGCGAATCCCCGCGATGCCATCCGTCGGGAACTTCGACTTCGGCAAGGCCGTCACGAGGTTGTCGTTCACACTGAAGTGGACCGTGTCGGCCGCCACGTGCACCGAGATCTTGTAGGTCGCCTTGCCGCTCGCGTCCTCCTTCGGGATCTTCGGGCTTGCCGTCCAGTCGACGACCGTCTTCGTGTCGTCCCCCTCGCGCGTCTTGATCAGATACTCACCCGTGCCGCGGACGATGAAGTAGCCGTACTTCTGCTTCGCGGGGTCGGTGAGGTTCGTGCCGCCAAGGAAGACCCCGTACGCCTCGGGGTGCTTGGGCTTCTCGAGTTGGTCGATCGTCGTCGTGATCAGGTACTCGCCCCTCGCGCTGTCCTTCGCGGCGAAGGTGATGTGCGCGGGACCGGTCTGGATCTCCCAGCGCCCAGCGGAAGTGGTGTACTTCGCGTCCGCGATCCTGGCGTCCGAGTGGTCCGTGACGCCCGTGTATCCGGCGGGGACGCCCGTGCCGCCCGTCGACTTGTCCTCATCCATCTTCATTCCGCCCATCTTCATCCCCGTGTCGGCCGGGGAGGCGGCTGCAGGAGCCGCGGCGGCCGCGACCGCCGTATCGGCGGCCGGAGGGGCATCCGATTTCCCCTTTGCGCATGCAGCAACCAGCAGCAGCGCACTCAAAGACCAGAGTTTCTTCACCGAATCCTCCATTGAAGTGAGTTCATAAGCCGCTCGGAATATACGCGCACGCATGCGCCGTGACGCAGAGACGTCTGGCGTCGAGACCCGCGTCAGCACATACTCACTGTGTAACGCTGGTCGCGCGCATCGCTGCGCTTGCTCGCGCCCGGAAATTGCCGTGAAGGCTGCCCAGTGCAGCGGTCAACTATTTCATCACGCGGAGCACAACGTATGGCGACCAAGAAAAAATCGGCTCGCAAGTCGAGTTCCCGGAAAAAGGGCGCAACGAAAAAGAAGAGCGCGTCCAAAAAGCGCACGGCGAAAAAGGGCAGCGCTCGTCGTCGCGGCGGACCGCGCACGAAGAGCTCCGTCAAGAAATCCACGCGCAAGGCCGTGAAGAAAGGCGCGCGCAAGGCCACGAAGAAGTCGGCGAAGAAAGCCGTCAGGAAAACCGTCAAGCGCATGAAGAAAGCCGCCGCCCCGAAGCGCGCCGCGAAGCGCAAGCAGTCGACCGTCGCGCGTGTAAAGCGCGTCGCGTCCGAAGTCGGCACGCAGGCGCTCGACGCCGGCAAGAGCATGGTGGAAGAAGTGAAGAGCCTCGGCGAGCGCGCCTACGATTACACGACGGACGTCATCGACAAAGTCACCTGATTCGCAGCACGACCCACGGCTCCGCGATCGGGGACAGCGCTATGCTGTCCCCTTTTCGCGTCCGGTAGTTGCTCCACCGCGCACTCCGTCGAGCCAGTCGATCACGAGCGACGCCACCTTGTCGCGGCAGAAATCGACGGTGAGCACGTGACCGCAGCCGCTCAGCATCTCGAGCTGCTTCGTATGCGCGCCGATCGACGCGAAGGCGCGCGCTGCAACCTCCGGCGTGATGCGATTGTCCTCCTTCGACTGCACGTAGAGCGTCGGCGCGGTCACGCGCGGGAGCTGTGCGCGCGCGTCATCCGCCGCGCGCACGAGCTCGCGCACCAGCTGCGGCGTCGTCGCGCCGTACGCGAGCGCCTCCGCGCGCGCTGCCGGATCGTGAATCGACTGTGACCCGTCGCCGCCGACGTACGGC
>JALYSW010000351.1 GCA_030854615.1 Gemmatimonadota bacterium | reverse complement strand
GTAACG
This sequence comes from Gemmatimonadota bacterium, assembly GCA_030854615.1. GTDB lineage: Bacteria > Gemmatimonadota > Gemmatimonadetes > Gemmatimonadales > Gemmatimonadaceae > FEN-1250. The sequence goes on along the minus strand of JALYSW010000351.1, from coordinate 9,441 downwards.
ATCCGAAAGATTGACGACGCCGAGCGGTTCCATGCCGCCAGTTGGCAACGTCCACATGATCGGCACGGAGAGCATCGTGCCGCGCCGGTACGTCGACTCCGCCTCGCATGGCATCTCCCCGCCCTCTGCCACCATCGCGTGCTGCTCGCGAAAGACCCGCGCCGATACGCTCGTGGTATCGTGCAGCGCAATCGGAGGAATGTCGAGCACCACGCCACCGATCGCGGCGACGGTCTGCAGCGTGTCGGTCACGCGATCGTGCACGAGAATCGAGCCACGCCGCGCGCCGACGGTTTCCGAGATCTCCTTGAGGATCGTCGCAGCGGCCTCCTCCAGCGATACGGTACGTCCGAGGATCTCCGTGATCGTGTAGAGGAGATTGATCTCCTCGTAACGCTCGGCGAGCTCGTTGGCGGCGTGCTCGACTTCGAGCGACGACTGCAGATATTGCCCGACGATCGCGCGAAGAAAGCGCGCGTAGCTCTCGAGCGGCGCGTTCGGAATCGGCGACGGGCCCGCGACGATCCACGCCTTGCGCGGCCCGGGAATCTGCGAGACGATCACCTGCCCGCTCGGCGACTCGACGAGCTGCGTGGCGACGTTCTCGAGCGGGGGGGTCCAGCCGAGAATGCCGAGGGCAGGAATGCTGGAGGCCATGCGCGTGGGCGGCCTCGTGTCGTCGCCCACCCAGACCGCCGCCGCCGCGCCCGTGCCATCACGGAACGCGGTGAGCAGCGCGGTCAGGTCAATCATGGCGCCTGAGCGTCATCCGAACCACGTTGCCCTGGTTCGAAAAACGCTCGATGCGGTCCATCAGTCTGGTCATGAGAAAGAGACCCCGGCCATCTTCGCGCTCGAGGTTATCGGGCTCTGTCGGATCGGTGAGACACTCGTCGAAATCGAAGCCGCCGCCCTCGTCCAACACCTCGAGGATCAGCCGGTCCTGCGTGACGTCGATCTTGACCTGCACATACGCGTCGAGTCGCTCGCCGTTGCCGCGCAGGATCGCATTCGAAAGCGCTTCGCTGAGCGCGACCGGGATGTTGAGACAGCACTGGCGCGCGGGGTAGGCGAACTGCGCGCACTGATGCTTGACGACTTCGACGACACGCTCGATGTAGCGGATGTCGCTTGGAATCTCGAGCTCGAGCGCGATGTGCACGCGCCCCGGGGCGAAAGGAGGCGCGGAGCTGATTGCCGACACGCGGCGCTCGCGTGCGCGATCGCTCAGAACGTCTCCAGCGCCCGTTCCTTCGTATCCGAGATCTGGAAGAGCGTGTCGAGCTTCGTCAGCTCGAACAGCGTCTTCAGATCGTCGTTCAGGTTGGCGAGACGAAGCTCTCCGCCCTGCTCGCGGATCTTCTTGGACAGCGAGACCAGCACACCGAGGCCGGAGCTATCGATGTAGCCCGTCTGGCTGAAATCGATCAGGAACTTCCGCTCGCCCTTTTCGAGCTCGTCGAGCACACGCTGCTTGAGCTCCTGCCGGTTGCCGACGATGAGTTGCCCTTCCACGTCTACCACGACAATCTCTCCCTGCTTCTTGATCGCGAAGCTCATGTCCCGTTCTCCCGTCGAGATCTACACACATGCGCGGTGACAATGGCGGAAAACCGCTCGCCCTGTCGCATCGTAATGTCGCCTTTGTCTCTGTCGCCCGAAAGATAAGGGCGGTGCGCCCTGAAACGGGGGCGCTCAATGCAAGACTTCGTCCATCACGGTTCGGACCAACTCGAGTCACGCCGGCGCACGCCCCGTGGTCCCGAAGCGCGCGCGGAGTGCAGCATCCACCACCGGGTGTACCAGCCCCGAGGTGTTCCCGCCGAACTTCGCGACCTCGCGCACGATACTCGAGCTCACGTACGTCCGGTCGATGCTCGGCACCATGAACACCGTCTCGAGCTCGGCATTCAGATGGCGGTTCATGAGCGCCATCTGATACTCGTATTCGAAGTCGGCCACTGCGCGAAGACCGCGAATCGAGAGCGTGGCGCCGACGTCACGCGCGAAGTCGACGAGGAGTCCGTCGAACTCGCGGACCTCGATCCGCGGTTCGTTGCCGATGCTGTCGCGGATCATCTGCGAGCGCTCGGCGATCGAGAACAGCGGCTGCTTGGCCGAGTTGATGGTGACGGCGACAATGAGCTTGTCGACGAAGGTGAGGCTGCGCCAGATGAGATCCTCGTGGCCCCGCGTGACGGGATCGAAGCTGCCAGCATAGACCGCGATCGGCATGAGCTCGTGGGGTGCGGGAGCGGAAAGTGGCAAAACGATCAGATGCGATAGAAAGAGAGCGCCGTGTCACCGTAACGTCGAGTGTCCGCCGCGCCGGGCATCTCCTCGTTGGCCGCGTGCTCGACCGCCAGAATGCGCGAGAAAGGGCGCTCCCGCCAGCGCCCGGCGACCTCGGCCGCCAATCCCTTTCGGTAGGGCGGGTCGGCGAGCGCGACATTGTAGACCGTCTCGCCGAGCGTCGCCACGAAACGCAACGCGTCCATGCGGTGAACTGTGGCGACGTCGCCGGCACCCAGCTGGTCGATGTTCGCGCGCAGCGATGTGAGGCTCCGCGCCGCGGACTCGACGAAGGTCGCGTGCGACGCCCCGCGCGACAGCGCCTCGAGACCGAGCGCGCCGGAGCCGGAGAAGAGGTCGAGGATCGTCGCGTCTGGAAGATCGTTCTGGAGGATGCTCATCCACGCCTCGCGCACTCGATCGGCGGTGGGGCGAACGGTCATGCCGGGCGGCGCCGCGATCGTGCGCCCGCGCCAGCGGCCGGCGACGATGCGCACGCCAGCTAGCGCTGCACGGCGGCGATCTTCGCCTGCAGTCGAGGCACGCCATTCCACTCGTCGCGCTCGAGCCGGTACGCGATGTCGAACGGAGTGGAGAGGTCGAGCTCGCTCGCGAGCGCGGCCATCCCCCACCCGATCGCCTCGATCTCTCCGCTGTCGGTGCGGAGACGGAGCTTGAGATGCCCGTCGCCCATTACGCGCGCCGGCGCAGCGAGACGGACGCCACGCGAGACGAGCACCGGTGTGGGATTCGACGGACCGAACGGCTCGAAGTGGCGGAGCAGTCCCTCGAGCTCGGACGTCGCCTCCGAGAGCGGCAGCTCGAGGTCGACGCGCAGCTCGGCCGCCAGATCATCGACCGTGAGGTGCGCGAGCGCTATCTCGTTGAAGCGTCGCGCCAGTTCGGGGACATCCACGCGCGCGATGGTGACGCCCGCCGCCGCGCGATGTCCCCCGAAGCGGATGAGCAGATCGCGACATTCGGTGAGCGCTCCGTGCAGGTCGAAGGCGGAGATGGACCGTCCGGATCCCTTCCCCAATTCGCCGTCCAGCGCGATCAGCAGTACGGGGCGGCCGTGCTCCTCGAGTAGCCGCGACGCGACGATGCCGATTACGCCGGGATGCCACCCGTCTTCGGCGAGCACGATACCGTACGTGGAATCGAGATCGATCTCCTCGATGAGCTCGCGCGCGCGTGCGAGCGTCTTTCTGTCGATGTCCTGGCGGGTTCTGTTCAGCTCCTCGAGCTCGCGGGCAATCTCGTTCGCCTCGTGCTCGCTTTCCGACATCAACAGCTCGACGCCGCGAAGCGCGTGACCAAGCCGGCCCACGGCGTTGAGTCGCGGCGCGAGGACAAAGCCGATGCGGCCGGCGTTGAGCGGCTTCCCTTCTAGACCCGACGACCGCATGAGCGCACGCAGCCCGGGGTTCGGCGATTCCTTCATCACCTTGAGTCCCGCGCGCGCGAGCACGCGATTCTCACCGCGGAGCGGCGCGACGTCCGCAATCGTCGCGAGCGCGACGAGATCGAGCAGCTTGTAGACCTCGTTCTCGTCGCGGCCCATCGCACGCGTGAGCGCGAGCGCCAGCTTGAACGCGATGCCGACAGCCGCGAGATCATCGTCCGGATAGTCGCAGCCGCCCTGCTTCGGATTCAGCACCGCGAGACATTTCGGGAGCGGGCCGCTCGGCAGATGGTGATCGGTGATGATGACGTCGATCCCCGCGTTGCACGCCGCCTCGACCGGCGCGAGCGCGTTGGTGCCGCAGTCGCAGGTGACGAGCACCGTCGCGCCGGCGGCGATGGCAGCGTCGACGCCGGCCATCGTGAGATCGTAGCCGTCTTCGATGCGTCGCGGAATGAAGGGGACCGCCTCGCCCCCGAGCGTGCGGAGCGTGCGAACGAGCACCGCGGTGGAGCTCATGCCGTCGACGTCGTAGTCGCCATGCACGACGATGCGCTCGCCTCCGCGAATAGCGCGCACGAGGCGTTCGACGGCGGTGGTCATCCCGAGCATGAGGGCAGGGTCGTGAAGCTGATCGAGGCGCGGGCGGAGGTAGCGCTTCGCGCTCTCCGCCGTGCCGAAGCCGCGGCGAATCAGGAGCTCACAGATCGCCGGAGGCAGGTGGAGCTCGCTCGCCAGCGCGGTTACGGCCGCATCGTCCGAAGCGCCGGGGAGCACCCAGCGCGACGGTGGGCGTGTACGCGCAGCAAGAGCCTTCACGACGAGAAAATTACTCTCCCCGGTGGGGAGCAACAACCATCATCCCGTTGCGTACAGAAGCACTCCACAGGCTTCGCACACATCGATCGCGCGCCCTGCCGCGATCGCATTGCGGCGCTGCATCGGGATCGCGGTGTCGCATCGACCGCACGCCTGCCCGCGCAGCGCATAGAGCACGTTCGACGTGTTGCGGCTCAGGATGCGCTCGTACTTGAGGAGGATCCCCTTCGACACGTGCGTCGCCCTCTCGTTCCGGATCGCGCGCGCCTTGTCGAGCTCCTTCTGAATCACCGCGCGCTCCTTCGCGTGCGCCTCGCGCTGCTCCATCTGCCGCGCGTCGAGCTCGCCGAGGAGCTTCTGCTGACCGTCGATTGCGTGGTGCACGTCGTGGACGCGAAGCGAGAGCGAATGGAGGTCCGTCTCCTCCTCCGTCAGTACCTTCTTCAGCATGTCCACCTGCGCCATCGCCGCGGTGGCTTCCTTCGGCTTTCTGACGACGTCGAGCGTCGCCATGTTCCGCTCCTGCATCGCCTTGTGATCCTCGACCTTGATCGAGAGCTCGCGGCGCTTCTTCTCTTCCCCCGCCGCCGTCGCCTTCGCCCGCGCGAGCGAATCCTCAACCTGCTTGCGCTCGGCATCCAGCGATTTCATCTGACCATCGAGCGCACGCAGCTTCTCGTTGAGCTGCGCCACGATCGTGTCTTCTGCTTGCAAGGCCAATACAGCTTCCAGGTCTGGACTCACTAAACCTCCTTACGTTTTTCGGGCAGGACCGTATCCCTTGAATGATCGATCGCCCATCGCGTTCTTCTCATTTCGCAGCCGCTCCATGTTGGACAAGATGTCGTCCTGCTGGTCGGCCGACGCAATAGGCATTTCGCGCTGTTGCTGGTGCAGCTCCTTCTTCACCGCGATTCCGCGAAAGTATGCGAGCAAGGCGGCGAAATTTTCTGCGTACTTTTCTCCATCACCGATCGGATCGTTCAACAGCTCGTTGAACCGGTCGGTGCTCTCCGCTTCGAGACGTGCGGCCAGCACATCGACGGGATCGTCAGAGTGGCCACCGAGCAATGCGCGATAGATGTCAGCAAGAGCGGCATCATGCAATTGGTCGGGCCCAACCGTCTCGACCGCTTCTTCGATGTTCGCGCGTACGTGAAGAAGTATACGAACCAGCAGTCGCTCCTTGGGGGGTGGCGGCGAAGTCGGAGCCCTCCGCTCCACCGTGCGACGCTCCACGACGGTGGAATCCTCCGGCGGCGGCGGCACCGGCGCTCTCCCGCCGTGCTGCGAGGCCGTCCGCGACGAGACGTTCGAGACCTCGCGGTCCAGCACGTCGCGCCCCACCCCCGAGACCTCACTCGCCCGCGCAATGTAGATCTCGCGCGTGACCGGATCTGCAGTTGCACGCAGCGTGGGCAGGAGCTTGTCGATCGCCACGCGCTTTTTGTGCAGATCGGCGAAATATCCGCCGCGCTGCAGCTCGAGCAGCTTCCGTTCGAAGATGTCGACGGCTCCCGACAGCTGCTCGACGAGCTTCTCGCCGCCGAACTTGTCGACGAAGGAATCTGGATCGTCACCCTCGGGGAGCGTCACGACCTGCACCGACAGCTGCTGCTTGAGAAGCTGGTCGCCCGAGCGGAAAGTCGCCTTGAGCCCCGCGAGATCGTTGTCGTAGAGGAGATACGCCTGCTTCGCATACTTCGGCAGGAGCGCGGCCTGATCCTCCGTGAGCGCGGTACCGAGCGGCGCGACCACCCAGTCGAACCCCGCCGACACGAGGCGGACGACGTCGAAGTAGCCCTCGACGATCATCACGCGCCCTTCGCGTCGAATGGCGTGCTTCGCCATGTGCAGCCCATACAGCATCCGTCCTTTCGAATACACGGGCGACTCGGAGGAATTCAGATACTTGGGCTCGCCGGGGCCGAGCAGCCGGCCGCCGAATCCCGTTGTATTTCCCGAGACATCGAGGATCGGGAACATGAGCCGGTTCCGAAACCGCGGGCGCAGCTCGCCGCTATCCTCGCGGAGCACGAGCAGCCCCGCCTCCCCGAGCGTCTCCTCGCTGATGCCGAGGGCGGTGAGATGCTCGCGCATTGCGTTGGTGTCGCGCGGCGCGAAGCCGAGCCCGAAGCGATCGGCGACATCGCGCGACACGCGGCGGAAGGTGAGATAGTTGCGCGCCTCCTCCCCCGTACGCTCGTCCCAGAGTTGCGTGCGAAACCAGTCCGCGACGATCGCGTTAACGTCCCAGAGGGGCTGCCGCGGATCCGGCGTATCGGAGCGCCGCTGCACCTCGTCGATGATGATCCCCGAGCGCTGGGCGACGTATCGGATCGCATCGGGGAAGGTCATGCCGAGACGCTTCTGCAGATACTTGAAGACGTCGCCCGACTCGTTGCAGACGAAGCAGTGATAGAGATTCTTCGCCGGTATGACGGAGAAGTTCGGGCCGGTGCCCTGATGAAAGGGACACGGACCGCGATAGCTGTTGCCGACCTTCTTGAGCTTCACGTGCTCGCCGATGATCTGCACGATGTCGGCGCCCTCGCGCACGCGCTCGACGGATTCGTCGGTGATCATCAGGTGAGCTCCGCGATGGTCACGCCGGTGCCGCCCTCGTTCCACGCGCCGGGGCGATGCTCGCGCACGCGACGATCGGCGCGCAGGAGCTCGTCGACGCGCTCACGCAGCGCACCGGTTCCCTTCCCGTGGATGATCCGGATCACGCGCAGGTCCGCGCCGATCGCGGCGTCGAGTGCGCGCTGCAGCGCGAGCTCCATCTCGTCCACCCGCATCCCGCGCAGATCGATCTCCGTCGACACGTCGACATCGGGGAGCGCCGCGTACGATTCTGTGCGCTGAGCCACGCGCTCCTGGGCGCGCGTCACTGTAGAAAGACTCGACACCGGCACCGTCATCTTCAGCGCGCCCACGGCGACGATCGCCTGATCGTTGCGCAGCTCGAGAATCTGCCCCGTGCGACCGTCGAGCGTCTCCATCTCCACCGTGTCGCCAACCGCCATGGCGCCGCCCGCCGTGGATGCGCTTGCGGCCGCCGGTGCGCGTCGCGCCGGACGATCCTCGCGATCGAGGCGCTCGATCTCCTCCGCGTGCACGGCCGCGAGCTCCTCGATGCGCCGCCGTGCATCGCGCGTCGTCGCCGCGGCGCCCTGCTCTCGCAACTCGCGCACCGTGCGCTCGATCTCGGCGCGCCCCTCCAGCAACATCTTCCTCGCTTCCTCGCGCGCGCGACGCTCGAGCGCGCGCTCGGACTCCCGCAGCGTAAGATCGCGCGCCTCGATGCGCTCGAGCCGCGCCGCCGCGCGCGACGAGTCGTACTCCACCGCGCTTTTGCGCGCCGTGAGCGTGCGCTCCCGCTCCTGCAGATCGCCGAGCAACGCGCTCACATCTCGCTCACCCGTCGACAGCCGCGATTCCGCTCGCTGCAGCACGTCCTCGGGCAGATGCAAGCGCCGGGCGATGCTCAGCCCATACGAGCGCCCCGGGATTCCCTTGATCAACCGATACGTCGGCGCGAGCGCGACTGAATCGAATTGCAGCGACCCGTTCACCACACCTGGATTCTCGGTCGCGAGCAGCTTGAGCGCGCCGAGATGCGTCGTCGCGATCGTGAAGACGCCGCGCGCCGTCAGCGCATCGAGGATGGCGCCGCCGAGCGCCGCACCCTCCGCGGGATCGGTGCCCGATCCGAGCTCGTCGATGAGCACGAGACTCTCGCCCGTCGCGCCCGCCAGGATCTCGCCGAGATTGCGAAGGTGCGCGCTGAAGGTGGAGAGGCTCGCCTGGATCGACTGCTCATCGCCGATGTCCGCGAAGCAGTCGTCGAAGATCGGAATCCGGCTCTCGGCACCCACCGGCGCCGGGATCCCCGATTGCGCGAGCGCGGAGATGAGGCCGAGCGCCTTGAGGAGCACCGTCTTGCCGCCCGTGTTCGGCCCGGAAAGGAGCAACGTGCGCTCGCTCGCCGCCATCTCGAGGTCAAACGGGACAACCGTCCCACCTCGCGCGAGCAACAGCGGGTGCCGTGCATCGCGCAGCGAGAATCCCTCGTGCGCCGGCACGAAGTCCGCCGGCGCGCATCCGAGCTCTTCGGCGAAGCGCGCCCGCGCGTAGAGCACGTCGAGCGCAATGAGCGCCTCGAGTGAGTCTACCATCTCCTCGCGCAACGGCCGCACGGCTTCCGTCAGCTCGGCGAGGATGCGCTCGACCTCCTCGCGCTCGTCAGCCTCGAGTGCGCGGATGCGATTGCCGAACTCGATCGCGGCCGGTGGCTCGACGAACACCGTGCCACGCGTCCCCGACTCATCGTGCACGATGCCGCCCACCGCGGCCCTCCCCTCGCGACGCACGGGGATTACATAACGGCCGTTGCGCATGGTGACGGACATGTCCGGCACGCGCTGATGTGGCTCCAGCTTCGCCATCGCACGCTCGAGGAGCTGCACGAGCTCCCCCTGCGCACCACGGAGCTCGCGACGCAGCCGGCGCAGCGCGCCCGAGGCCTCGTCCCGCACGGTGCCGTCGGGATCGATCGCGCGCTCGATGTCGTCCTCCATGCGCTTCGCGACGACGAGCGGCTGAACGAAGGGATGAAGTACTGCGCTCACCACTGCGCCCGCGCCCGTGCCTGCGAGCTTTTCCTTCGTGATGCGCGACGATCGAAGCAGCACGGCGGCGCGCGTAAGCTCGTCGCCCGTCCACGAGCTCCCAACCGCGCGGAGCCGCGCGAGCGATACCGTGAGATCTGGAATCGGCTCGGGGTGCCAGCCACTTTCGGAGGTGACCACCGCGCGCGTCGCGATCACTCGACGCTGCTCCGTCTCCATCCACTCGATGTCGCGCCGCGGCTCCATGGCGCGGATGCGCGCCGCGCCCAGCGCCGACGTCGCGCGATCCGC
>JALYSW010000343.1 GCA_030854615.1 Gemmatimonadota bacterium | reverse complement strand
ACTATGCGGCGCGCTATCTGCGCGCGTGGCAGCTTCAGGCGGTGATCGGCGAGGCGCTGGTCGAGCGTTTCGACGAGGACTGGTATCGCAATCCGCGCGCGGGCCCGTACATCATCGAGACGATGTTTGCCGAGGGGCAGCGGGAGCTGGCGCACGAGCTGGCGGAGCGCGTGACCGCGCGCCCGCTCTCCTTCGCGCCTCTCGTGCGTGCGACGGAATCGATGCTCGTGTCGGCGTGACCGCGCGCTCGTACTACAACGGAGAGTAGTCATGGCAAAGCAGACAGCACTCGTCACCGGCGCCTCGCGCGGGATTGGCCGCGCCACCGCGCTTCGGCTCTCCGCGATGTACGACATCATCGCCGTCGCCCGCTCGGCTTCCGAACTCGCGTCGCTCAAGCGCGAAATCGCGGTCGGCGGCGGGGCGTGTCGCACGATCACCCTCGACATTGCCGATGAGAAGGCGACGACCACCGCGCTGCACGGGATCGAGGTCGACGTCCTGGTCAACAACGCCGGCGTCGCGACGATGAAGCCGTTCCTCGAGCTGACGTCGGCCGAGTGGCACCGGATGGTCGACGTGAACTTCAACTCGCTCTATTACGTGACGCACGCGCTGATCGGTGGGATGGTCGAGCGGAAGCGCGGCTTCGTCGTGACGATCGGATCGCTCGCGGGGCGCAACACCTTCGTGGGCGGCAGCTGTTACGCGGCGACGAAGCATGCCGTCAACGGCTTCACCGAGTCGCTCATGCTCGAGGTGCGCGACGCGAACGTACGTGTGGCGGTGGTGATGCCGGGGTCGGTGTCCACTGATCTCACGCCGAGCTCCGGCGATCAGAGCTGGAAGCTGACGAGCAATCAGATCGCGGACGCCGTGTGGTATCTCGTGACGCAGCCGGATTCGGTGCTCGTCTCGCGCCTGGAGATTCGTCCGGCGAAGGCGAAGGGAACGCGATGACCGGGCCGCAGGGCGCGCCAGCGATGCCCACGCCGATCGCGGGCGCGCGCAAGCTGCTCGTGGTGATGAGCGATCTGCTCTTCCGTTCGAAGATCGATGAGGTGGCGCGGCGGCTCGGGCTGGAGATGCGCGTCGCGAAGTCGCCGGAGCAGCTCGAGCGCCAGCTCGCGGCCGGCGAGCCGGGACTGGTGATTATAGATCTCGAAGAAAGCACCCTCGATCCGTTCGCGGCCATCTCGGGTATCCGCGCGGCGGTGCCGAGTGTGTCGATTATCGGCTTTGCGGGGCACGGCAACGTCGACGCGATACGTCGCGCGCGCGAGGGTGGCGCAACGGTGCTCGCGCGATCGGGATTCACCGTTCAGCTCCCCGCGCTGCTCACGGAAGTGGCCGATCGGGAGCGGGCGCGCGGCACTGTCTAGACGGCCGGGGTAGCCTGTGCGGTGGTTACGCATAGATTCCCACCTGTGATCCGCGCACCGTACTCTGCCTCGGACACGGCCAGCATTCCCTCGGATGCATCGATCCGGGAGTTGGTCGCCGTCCGCGAGATCGTGCATGCCTTCCTGACGGCCGACAGGCCGCAGGACGTTTTCCAGTTTGCGCTCGATCGCGTGAGCCCACTGGTCGGCGCCGCGTTCGCGTCGATCTATACGATCGCGGATGACGACGACGTGATGCGCCTCGTCGCATCGTACAACTGGCCCGAGCGCTTCCGCCCCTTCCTCGGACAGATGCGCGTGCGCGTCGGGCTCGGACCCAGCGGCCAGGCAGCGGGCGAGCGGCGCGCGATCCAGGTGCCCGATGTCTTCGCGGATCCGTCGCTCGCGGATTGGCAGGAGGTCGCGACGGAGCTCGGCTTTCGCGCGCTCGTCGCGCTGCCGCTGCAGACGCCCGCGCGCGTGCTCGGCGCCGTGACCTTCTACTTCGCGAAGCCGGGCCATCTCGCGGTGGAGGAGCGCGGGCTGCTGCAGATCGTCGCGGACCAGATGGCCGCGACGGCGGAGAAGGCATCGATGATCGATGACCTTCGCCGCGCGAACGGCGCGCTGCTCGAGTCGAATGCGCAGCTCGAGCAACAGTACGTCGCCGTGATGGAGGCGCGCCGGCTGAAGGATGAGTTTCTCTCCAACATCAGCCACGAGCTCCGCACGCCGTTGACCGCGCTGCTCGGCTACGCGTATCTGTTGCAGGAGGAGATGTCGGGGCCGCTCACGAAGGAGCAGCGGAGCACGCTCGAGCATATGACATCGTCGAGCGAGCGGCTGCTCGTGCTGATCGAGGATCTGCTCGAGCTCACCGCGCTGCGGCGCGGCGAGGTGCGCGTGCAGGTCGAGCTCTTCGATCCGCGCACGGCGCTGGAGTCGGCGCTGGCGGCGACCGCGGGCGACAAGCCCGTGGGGATCCAGCTGCACACCGATATTCCGTCGGGGCCGCCGCGGTGGATCCGGAGCGATCGTCTGAAAGTGGTCAAGATTTTGTCGAGGCTCCTCGGGAATGCCTATAAGTTCACCTCGCAGGGCGAGGTGCGCGCGACGGTGCAGGTTCTCAACGATCTCGCGCGTTTTACCGTATCGGATACGGGAATCGGGATCGCATCCACCGCGCATCAGCTCGTGTTCGACGAGTTTCGCCAGGTGGATGGGTCGACCACGCGGCAGTACGGAGGATCCGGCCTCGGCCTTGCGCTCTCGAGGCAGTTGGCGCGCCTGCTCGGGGGCGATATCCAGCTCGAGTCGGCGCCCGAGGAGGGGTCGTCGTTCGTCGTGGAGATCCCGCTAGAATTCAGTCATGACCTGCAGCCTGTGGCGGTTCCGCCTGGCTGACTCAACAACGGAAACCGATCATGCTTCAGGAAATCACGACTCCGATGCCGCCGGCGGAAGTGCTCGCGGCCGCGAAGATATTCTTCACGCGCCGCAGCCCGATCTACGCCGCCTTCCTCGAAAAGGAGGGGCCGTCGTATCTGACCTTTCGCGGACAAGGTGGTGAAGAGCTCGTGATCGGCGTGCTGTCGACGGATGCTGGAACTATCGTGCGCGGCTCCACGTACTTGTTCGATCAGCAGATCGCGCGCTTTTTCTCGACGCTCGATCCAAGGCCGGACACTGAGCTCGAGGTCGGCATGACGAGCATGACGCCAGCGGGGACTGCATGACCGCACCATTCGTCTCGACGCTGCGCACGTCGGGGAGCGCCATCCCCGTCGGCGCACTGGGCGCGAGCCCGATCACGATCCGCGTCGAGGTTCCGGAGCGGTGGGATGTCGCGCTGCTCTCCGCATCTCCCGCGTCGAGCGTGAGCGACGTGAAGCGCGCCGCGCTTGATGAGGTGTCACCCGATGACGATGCGGCCGACTACGTGATCAAGCTGCGCGGCTTCGAGGTGCTCGACGAGAACGTGTCCCTCGAGAACGCAGGCGCACGTGACGGCTCGATCTTTCTGCTGACGCACCGCCGGCGTCGGCCGGTCCGATGAGCGCCACGGCGCCGCGGCCCGCTCTCGCGCAGGATGAGCGGGCCGAGCTTGGACACGCCGCGCGGAAGCTGCGCGAGGAAGTCGCGAAGCGCATCGTCGGGCAGGAGACGGTGGTTGAGGAGATCCTCATGGCGATCCTCGCGGGCGGCCACGTGCTGCTCGTGGGTGTACCCGGGCTCGCGAAGACGCTGCTGATTCGCAGCGTGGCCGAAGCGATGCGGCTGGATTTCCGCCGCATCCAGTTCACGCCGGATCTGGTGCCGAGCGACATCACGGGGACGGAGATCATGGAGGAGGACAGCGCGACGGGTGCGCGCCGCTTCCGCTTCGTGCGCGGGCCGATCTTTGCGAATATCGTGCTGGCGGATGAGATCAACCGTACGCCGCCGCGCACGCAGGCGGCGCTGCTCGAGGCGATGCAGGAGCACAGCGTGACGGCGGCAGGGGAGACGATGCGTCTGCCCGAGCCGTTCTTCGTGCTGGCGACGCAGAATCCGATCGAGCAGGAGGGAACGTATCCGCTCCCCGAGGCGCAGCTCGATCGCTTTCTCTTCGATGTTCGCATCGGCTATCCGGGGGAGGATGAAGAAGTGTCGATCCTGCGCGCGACGACGGGAAGTGCGTCGGTGGCGCTGACGCCGGTGCTCGATGCGTCGCACGCGATGGGGCTGCAGCGCCTCACGCGCGAGATTCCGGCCGCGGAGCCGGCGCTGCGCTACGCTGCCCGTCTCGCGCGCGCGACGCGCCCCGACAGCGCGGATGCGCCGGAGCTCGTGAAGCGCTACGTGCGATGGGGTGCGGGGCCGCGCGCGGGGCAGTCGCTCATCCTCGGTGCGAAGGCGCATGCACTGCTGGCGGGCCGATTCGCCGTCGCGCCTGAGGACATCAGGCGCGTCGCGCATCCCGTGCTGCGGCACCGTGTTCTCCCGAACTTTGCGGCGGAAGCGGAAGGGATCACCGCGGAGCAGGTGATCGACGAGATTCTGTCGCGCATCTCGCCGCCGCGGAGCGACCTCGGGCTGTAAGGTGCCTGCGGCTGGGAGTTACGGTTCGCTGCTGGACGCGCTGCGTGGCGTGACGTGGCCCGCGCGGCGCACCATTCGCGGGCCGGCGGCGGGGACGCATCGCTCGCGGCAGCGCGGCATCTCGCCCGAGTTCACGGAGTATCGGCCGTATCGCCAGGGCGACGATCCGCGGCGTCTCGACTGGAAGTTGCTCGCGCGCACCGATCGTGCCTTCATGCGCATCACCAATGATCGCGCGACGCTCGGGACGATGCTGATGCTCGACGCGTCGGCGTCGATGAACTTTCCCCTCGCGACGCAAGGGAAGTGGACGCAGGGGTGCCGGATCGCCATCGGGCTCGCGGCGGTGGCGAACGGCGCGGGAGATCCGGTGGGGGTGTGCGTTGCGGGGGAGGGCGGCATCGCACAGCTTCCACCGCGAACGCGTCGCGGCGTGATCGGCGAGGCGGCGCGGCTGTTCGAGACCATCACGCCGGCGGGAGGTGCATCACTCGAGCCGATGCTCTCACTCGTGCGGCCGACGCAGCGCATCGTGCTGATCTCCGATTTTCTCGCGGACGACGACGCGCTGCTGCGCGCGGCGCGCGAGCGTATCACGGCGGGAGCGGATGTGCTCGCGATTCACATCGTCGCGCGCGAGGAGCTCGAGCCGGGACGTGCCGCGATGATCACGCGCGATCCGGAGGCTCCGGACGTGAAGCGCTCGCTCGTGGATGAGACGCGTGAGGGATATCGCGAGGCGTTCGGCGCGTGGCGCGCCGAGCTCGCGCGCGGATGGCGCGCGGCGGGTGCCGCGTACTTCGAGGTGCCGGCGGATGAGGCGGCGGATCACGCGGTGCGACGGATCGCCTCGCCTGCGGTGGCATCGGCGCAGGCGCGGGGCGCGTGACCTTCCTCGCGTCGTGGGCGCTCTGGGTCGCCGGTGCAGTGAGTGCGGCGGTGATCGCGCTGCACATCCTGGCGAGCAAGAATCCACGCGTGGTGGTGTTGCCGACGACGCGCTTCATCCCCGACATGCCACTTCGCGCGACGGCGCGCGCGCTGCGGCTCTCGGATGTGCTGCTATTGATGTTGAGGGTGGCAGTGGTGATGCTGGTAGGCGTGGCGGTGGCACGGCCGGAGCTGACGCGGGCGAGGAGGAGCGTGGGGCGGGCGGTGTTGGTGGATCGGTCGTGGATTGTCAATCGACAAGAAGCACGTGACAGTGCTACCAGATACTACGAAACAGGTGATCTCCTTTTCGTGTACGACAGTGCTGCATATCAAGTGCGCGGCAAGGATCCCCTTGCTTATGTAAGCGCCGAACGCATTTTCTCACCCGATCCGCGTGGCTCGCTCTCAGCGGCGCTAGCCGCAGCCATTCGCGATGTAAGCGAGTTGCGCGGCGAGGCGGACTCCGTCGAGATCGTGCTCATCTCGTCGCTCAGCGCCGAGCAGTTCGATAATGCGACCAGCGCGATTCGCGCACTGTGGCCCGGTCGAATTCGTATCGTTCGCTTAAACGGGCTGGGCGGCTTTCCCGTGCAGACCTATCGAGATGTTTTCGGCGCTTCGTCCGACGATCCAGTGCGCGCGGCCGTGTCGTTCGCCACGCATCTCGACATGGGGCACATTAAGACGGATTCCGTGCGCATCGATCGGCGAAATCCCGTGCGGGCCGATACGACATGGACGCAACACGGACTGACGCTCGTGCGATGGCCGGCGTCTCTCGACTCGAGCGGTTATCCTCGGCGAGCGCGTGTCGACACGGCTGGAGCGGTGATGGCGCAGGGCGACGGCCGTCAAGTCGTCGTTGTCTCGCCGTTTGTGCGCGCGGTGGACCCGCCACCCGGAATTGTCGTCGCGCGGTGGGCGGATGGATCTCCAGCGGCCACCGAGCGCAAGATGATGCACGGATGCGTGCGCGATGTCGCGATTCCGCTTCCCTCACGCGGTGATCTCGCGCTGCGCGAAGGTACGCGTCGCCTCGTCGCTGCGCTTACTCGCCAGTGCGGCGCCGTCGTGCCGCCTTCGAACGTGTCGGACTCGACGCTGGACATGCTCCGCGGTTCCGGCCCGCTCGTCGCTACCCGCGCGCTCGAGTCGCGCACCGCGAGCCCCGGCCATCTCACCACGTGGCTCCTCGCCGCCGCGCTCGCACTCTTTCTCCTCGAGCCGCTCCTCCGCCGCCCGCGAGTCGTCGCGTGACCGCGCTCGAGCGACTCGCCTCCGCGCGCGCGACACTCCGCGCTGCCGTAGGGCTCCGCGCACTCTCGTGGGCGGCAGCGATCGCGCTTTCGCTTCTCGCGATCGCTGGAACTATCGACTGGCTCGTCGGCGCGCCCCGCGCGCTGCGCGAGATCATCGCGCCAGCGGCCATCGCCCTCGCCGTCGTCACCGCCGCATTCGCGCTCTATCGCGGCCGTCGAGTTCGATCGACCGCCGCCGTCGCCCTCTGGCTCGAGGAGCGCGTCCCCGCGCTCCGATACACGCTCGTCAGCGCGCTCGACGCGCCCGTCTCCAGTCCCACGCTCGAGCGCGAGATCGCCGCCGTCCACTGGACGCCCGTGATTCGCCGCGCCCTCGGCCGCGCGCTCCTCCCACCGCTGCTCGTGCTCGCCGCGGCCGCGACGCTGCTCTTCGCGCTTCCCGCCGGTGTCCGCGCACGAATCTCCGAGCCGCGCGCCGGCGACGCGCTCCTCCGCACGTCGAGTGCGCCGGCCGAGCTGCGCAATCGACTCTCACCGCTGGCCGCTGAAGTGGTCCCTCCGCCCTATACCGGCGAGAAAACTTCCACGATAGATGAGCCATCATCAATCGAAGCACTCACCGGCGGCCACGTCATCCTCCGCGGCCAAGGCTCCGCGTCCGGCATCACCGCCACCATCGCCGGCGCCGCAGTCGCATCCCTCCCGCGCGATTCCGCGAACACGTGGCGTCTCGACATCGTGGTGCCCGCCAAGCCGGCAGCCGTCGAGCTCCGTGATCGCAGCTACTCGCGCGCGCTCATCATCGCCCCGCACTCCGACTCGCTCCCTGTAGTCACGCTCGACTCCCCCGCACGTGACACCGTGATGCGCACACCGAAGGGCGCGCTCACGCTCGGCGCCAACGCCACCGATGACTACGGGCTCGACGCGGCATGGTTCGAGTACATCGTCAGCTCCGGCGAAGGCGAGACCTTCACCTTCAAGTCCGGGGTGATTCACCGAGTGGATGCCGGCAACGCGCGCGCCACGAAGCTCACGGGCGCGCTCGACGTCGACGCGCTTCAGCTCAAGCCCGGCGATCTCGTGCACGTGCGCGCCGTCGCGCGCGACCGCAACAACGTCACCGGCCCCGGCATCGGCGTCTCGGAGACGCGCACGATTCGCATTCCGCGCGCGAGCGAGTACGACTCGATCGCGATCGAAGGCGCGCCGCCACCGGACGTCGACAGCTCGCAGCTCAGCCAGCGCATGCTCATCATCCTCGCCGAGAAGCTGCAGGCGCGGCGCGCGAAGCTCCCGCGCGCCGATGTGGTGAAGGAGTCGCAGGCGATCGGGAGCGATGAAGCGCGCCTCCGCCAGCACGTCGGCGAGGTCGTCTTCTCTCGGCTCGGCGAGCAGCCGGGCACCGAGGACGCTGGGAGCAACAACGCCGGTTCCGCGCACATGACGCCCGACCAGCTGCTCGCCGCCGCGAACGCCGCCACGCAGGGTTCGGCCGGCGCGACGGACTTCGGCGGCGACGAGACGCCCGTGGTCGCCGTCAACCGTCCGCTGCTCGAGGCGTACAACGCGATGTGGGATGCAAGCCGCTCGCTCGAGGTGGGGGAGCCCGGCGCCGCGCTACCGCCGATGCGCATCGCCCTCGCCGCGATTCAGCGCGCGCGCGACGCCGAGCGGCTGTATCTGCGCGGGAAGGCGCCGGTGGTGATCGTCGATGTGAACAAGGTTCGCCTCGTGGGGAAGCGCGACGACGCGGCGTCCTCTCCGCGATTCGCTCGCGCCGCGCTCGACAGCTCGTCCGAGCGTCGGGCCGCGCGCTTCGATGCGGCGATCAACGCGCTCGGTACGAACCCCGCGGCTGCGATCGATTCGCTGCTCGCGCTCCGGGTCGATGCGCTCGAGTCCGCGCCGCAGCTCGCCGCTGCCCTCGCCCCTGCAATCGATGCGCTTCGCGCGCATCGGGACGCCACCGACGCCCTGGTTCGCGCGCGTCGCATCGCCGCCGGCACCACCGTCGCCCGCATCGACTCACCCTGGGGGGGTGCCTGGTGAGCTCGAGCACCTTCACCTTCGCCACCGCGCAGTACGACTCCGGTGACTGGGACTCCGCGCCGCTCGTGCCGCCGAACATCATCGACACGATCGCGCGCTACACCGAGATCGAGGTCTCGCCCACCGGCGTCATCGTCGCGCTCTCGTCGCCCGACCTGCTGCGCTATCCGCTCGTCTATCTCACCGGACATCTCCCGGTGCGCTTCAGCGATGCAGAGCGGAAGCAGCTGCGCGAGTTTCTCGACCGCGGCGGGATGCTCTTCGTCGACGATCACAATCACGATGTCGACGGCGTCTTCCACAAGACGGCGACCGAGGAGATCACGCGTACCATCGGCGAGCCCAAGCTGCTGCCGAACAATCATCCTCTCTACTCGGCGTTCTTCAAGTTCACCGATGGGCCGCCGACGACGAGTCACGAGCTCAACGGATGGGGCGACAACCTCGTCCACAAGAATCTCTTCGCCGTGATGCGCGAGGGGCGTATCTCGGTGCTGTACAGCAGCAAGGACTACAGCTCGGAATGGGGCTATCATCCGGATTCGAAGCGCTTTCAGTCCGTCGACAACACGAAATTCGCCGTGAACATCGTGGTGTATGCCCTTACCGCCTGATCTCCGTCGCCGTCTCGAGCTCGCCGCGCGCGTGAGCGCGATCGCGATGCTCGCGTGGATGATCGTGCGCTCGGCAGCACCCCGCGACACGGCGACTGTGCGTGAGCGCACGGACTCGCACGCGCTGTCGGCGGCGCTCGCGCAGTGGACGCTCGCGCCGGAGCCGACGGCGGCGCACGTGACGGC
>JALYSW010000278.1 GCA_030854615.1 Gemmatimonadota bacterium | reverse complement strand
AGGACGTCGACTATGCGTTCAGGATTCTGGACGAGGGGACCTCGGCGGACCGGCAGCTCGCGGTGTTCGAGAAGACTGGCGACCTGAAGGCGGTCGTCGATTCGCTGATTGCGGAGACGGCCGAGGGGGTGGGGCTGGACTCGGCGTCGCTGTTCTAGCTCGCGCGCGCTAACTTCTCCGGATGGGCAGCAAGGGCATCCAGAGACGGTATTTCTCGAAGACGATCGACTCGCCGGTTGGACCGCTGATACTCGTGGCATCCGAGCGCGGGCTCGCGGCGGTGCAGTGGCCCACGGCGAATCCGCGGTGCGCGCCGCTCGACAATGTGGTGGAGGCGGCCGGGAATCCGGTTCTCGAGGAGGCCGCGCGACAGCTCACCCAATATTTTGCCGGCGAGCGAACGCACTTCTCCATCGAGCTCGATTTTGGCGGAACCGATTTTCAGCGCCAGGTGTGGGAGGCGCTGCTGACGATTCCGTTCGGCGAGACGCGATCATACGGGCAGATCGCGAAGCAGATCGGGCGTCCGACGGCCGTGCGCGCCGTCGGCGCCGCGAACGGGCAGAATCCGCTTCCGATCATCGCGCCCTGTCATCGAGTCATCGGGTCGACCGGCAAGCTCACCGGATTCGGCGGCGGCCTGCCGATGAAGGAGCAGTTGCTGACGCACGAAGGCGCGCTCGGCGCGGTACTGCTGTAGTCGCAAGCGATGCGCGACCTCACTGACCCGAGATGAGCTGAATCGTCATGTCGCCGCCGCGGATCACCACGCTTCCCTGGATGCTGCCCTTCTTGAAGCCCATCGCGCCCATGTAGTTCGACGGTGTGTTCGCTTCGTCTGAACCGGGGAGCAGGGCGTATCCGGCCTTGGGGAGAGCGTCGTGATAGAACGTGTACATCGCGTGCATCGCGGGTTGATCGAGGTTGTGCCAATCGCAGATGACTTCGGGACCAATCGTCCGTGGCTTACATGCGCTTAAGCCGGGCGGATGCGGAAAGTCCGCGGGAAGGCCGGATCCGCTCGCACCGGCAGAGGCGCAGCGGTGGTCGCGACGGTGGCACTTGGTGCGGACGCCGAGGAGCCGGCGTCGTTGTTGCACACTGCGGCCATCATCACCATCACCGCTCCCATCGCTCCGACGATTCGGACTATCGAGATCGACATGTGTCGAAAGCTGGGTTGGTGGGGTTGCAGGGGGTGCGTCATTTCGTCCTCGGTGGGCAGGGTCGGAGCTTGCGAAGGTGAGGTGCGGGCGTCGACGGGGCGTCGCTTGGTCGTTACCGCGACGCACTCACCGGCGATGACCCATTGGCGAGCGCGACAGGCGAAGGGTTAGAGTTAGGTGGGCCGACCGGCAGCGAAATGCAGTCGTTGGGACACAAGAGACCAATTGGAGTATTTTCCTGCCATGAGTCCGCGTCCGATAATCGGCATCACGACACAGACACTCGAGGCCATCCCCGGCGAGTTACCGCGCTGCTGGGTGATGAGCCAGCGGTACGTCGACGTGCTGACATCCGTTGGCGCGATTCCGTGGGTGATTCCACTGTCGCACGACATGTCGACGCTGCGCGCCGTGTACGAGCGGCTCGATGGCGTCTTTCTGCCGGGCGGTGTGGACGTGGATCCCGACCAGTACCGCGAGTCGCGGCTGCCCGCGTGTGGCGTGACCGACGCCGATCGCGATCGCGTCGAGGTCGCGCTCGTGCAGTGGGCGATGGCGGACCGGAAGCCGGTGCTCGCCGTCTGCCGTGGCGTGCAGGTGCTCAACGTGGCCTCGGGCGGGACGCTCTATCAGGATCTGGCCGAGTGGTGTGATGCGGCGATCAAGCACGACTACTGGCCGAGCGAGGTTCGGCAACGGCAGGACCTCGTGCACGATGTGAGCATCGAAGAGGGAACGCAGCTCGCGTCGATCATCGGTGCGGGCGCGACGATCGTGAACAGCATGCACCATCAGGGGATCAAGACGCTGGCGCCGGGACTCGTCGTGAATGCGCGCGCGCCGGACGGGCTGATCGAGGGAGTCGAGGGGCGCGATGACGGCTATCTCATCGGCGTGCAGTGGCACCCCGAGGAGCTCGTCGAGACCGATCCCGCGATGCGGCGGCTGTTCGCATCGTTCATCGAGAGTGCGAGTGCGTTTCAGCCGGAGGTCGCCGCGCGCTAGGCGGCGCGACGCGATCCATGGTTAGCGCATCGGAGATCGGCGCTGCGGCGTCCGCGGGTGAGGACCAATATCGCTTCCTCGCCGATGCGATTCCCGTGCAGGTGTGGACGGCGCTCTCCACGGGCGCGCTCGACTACGTGAATCGCGGCGTCACGGAGTATTTTCAGCGGTCGGCGGAGCAGGTGTTGGGCGAGGGGTGGCTGGCGATGCTGCATCCCGACGACGTCGCGCGCACGGTCGAGCGATGGACGCACAGTGTCACGACGGGAGAGCCGTACGAGATCGAGTTTCGACTCTGGCATCTCGCGAGCAGGGAATACCGCTGGCACCTGAGCCGCGCGATCGCGCAGCGCGATGACGCGGGCGCGATCGTGAAGTGGTACGGGTCGAACACCGACATCGAGGACAACAAGCGCGCGGCGCGTGAGCTCGAACGGCTGCACCAGGAGGCGCTGGAGGCGAATCGCGCCAAAAGCGACTTCCTCACGGCGATGAGCCACGAGCTCAGGACGCCGCTCAATGCCATCGGTGGGTATGCGCAGCTGCTCGAGATGGGGCTTCGTGGTCCCGTCACGGACGAGCAGCGCATCGACCTCGGGCGCATCGATCGTAGCCAGAAGCATCTTCTGGGGCTGATCAACGACGTGCTGAGCTTCGCGAAGCTCGGTGCAGGGAAGATGGAGTACGTGCTCGCCGACGTACCGACTGGTGAGATGGTGGAGTCGGTGTCGGAGATGATCGGGAGTCAGATCGAGGCGAAGGGGCTGCGTCTGACGACGGGCACCTGTGCCGACGAAGTGGTCGTTCGTGCGGATGCGGACCGGTTGCGGCAGGTGATCATCAATCTCGTCGGGAACGCGATCAAGTTCACGCCGGAGGGCGGGGAGATCGCGGTGGTGTGTGAGTCGCACGATACGCGAGTTTCGATTTCGGTACGGGATACGGGTGTCGGCATTGCCGCGGACAAGCTCGCGAGCATCTTCGAGCCGTTCGTGCAGGTGGGGCGCAAGTTCTCGACGAGAAGTGAAGGGGTAGGGCTCGGGCTCACCATTAGCCGAGAGTTCGCGCGCGGGATGGGCGGCGATCTCACCGTGGAGAGCGTGGCTGGCGCGGGCGCTACGTTTACGATCACGCTTCCGGCAGCATAGCGCAGGAGTCTTTCCAATGTTCAACGATATCTTTGGTGGGCTGCGCGATGCGCTCGGAATCCCGACGGCGCCGCGGCGCGTGAGGCGCACCGTTCGCGGCATCGACGTGCTGCTCGAGAACACGCGACCGGACATTACCGACGAGGATGTGTTCGCGCGCATGGACGAGGTGCTCGCGATGATCGAGCGTTACGCGCCGGCGCAGCTGCGGCGGCTGCGGAAGGACATCGCGGGGATCGATGTGAAGCGCTTCGCGTGCAGAGGCGCGTTCTTCGGCGAGACTCGGCGCGTGCTGACGGAGCTCACCTTCATCGTGAACCGCGACTTCTCGATCGCGGAGATTGCGTCGTCGCTCTTGCACGAGGGGGTGCATGCGCGGGTGCACGCGGCGGGAGTGTTCCGGACGGCGGAGTCGCTCGCGAAGGAGGAACGGCTGTGCCGCGCCACCGAGATGTGGTGGGGGCACGCGGTGCCGAATGGCGCCAAGGTCATCGAGCGGGCGAGCGCGCTGCTGACGATGAGCGACGAGGATGTCGCACCGGTGGTCGATTGGCGCGAGGCGGCGACGCGCGTGGCGGAGGTGGATCGGAGGGCGGCGGGGGGCAGGTAGCGGGGGTGTAACCTCGCGAGGCTGTCGCGTGGGAATCCCGCGTCTATTGTCTCCCAACTCGCAGATCGGGTCGTCTCACTCCCTCTCCTCCAGGGAATGCATCGCATGCGTGTGAGCATCGCCTTCCGACGGACCATGCCAATGGTTGCTCTTGCTCTTGCCGCTTGCGGCGGCGCATCCGATGGGCCGAACGGCCCTCCCGCGCTGACGAACACGATCGTGTTCGTCTCCGATCGGACAGGCACTCCCGAGATTCACGTGATGAACGGGAACGGAGATGTCGTGCGGATGATTGCGACGGTCGCGGGGCCGAAATCGGATCCCGTGCTCTCGCCCGACGGCAAGAAGATCGTCTTCACTGCGGGCGACAACACTCTGGGATCGGCGAGCCCGCTCTGGGTCGTGAGCTCCGACGGTACGGGGCTCGTGCGTCTCACGACGGATGGGGCCAACGACATGCGCGCAACCTGGTCGCCGGATGGCTCGCGGATCGCCTTCGTGAGTGATCGCGATGGGAACGCCGAGATCTACGTGATGAACGCCGATGGCACCGGGAAGACGAACATCACGAACGACACGACGACGGACGACAACCCGGCGTGGTCTCCGGATGGCAACACCA
>JALYSW010000269.1 GCA_030854615.1 Gemmatimonadota bacterium | reverse complement strand
CGAATCTCGCCGTGCTGCGCCAGTACGAGCCGATGCTCACGCAGTTCTGGCGCTCGGGGCTCTTCGAGCCGATGGACCGCCGCTACTTCAAGCTCGTCGACCGCAGCGCGGGCGCGCTCAGCCTCTTCACCGACGACTTCCGCGCCGGCTACGAGAGCGACTCGGCCTTCGCGCGCTTCCAGACCGTGTTCAACCACTCGGACACGCTGTCGTACTACAACAAGATGACGCACTTCGACATGGTCGCTTCCCTTCCCGCGCTGATGCACGTGGAGGATCGCGCCAGTATGGCGAACTCGCTGGAGTCGCGCGTGCCGCTGCTCGACCGTCGCCTCGTCGATCTCGTCACGAGCATGCCGCCGAAGATGAAGTTCAAGGGTGGCGAGCTGAAGTACCTGCTCAAGCGCGCCGCACGCGACATGGTCCCCGATGAGGTGATCGATCGCAAGGACAAGATGGGATTCCCGGTGCCGCTGCACCTGTGGATGAAGGACCGCACGCGCGACATGGTGACGGACATGCTGCTGTCGTCGCGCGCGCGCGAGCGCGGGATCTTCGATACGCAGGAGATCGAGAAGCTGCTCACGAACGAAGGCGCGTTCGGCCGCCGGGTGTGGGGCGCGCTCAGCATCGAGATGTGGTTCAGACAGTTCGTCGATCAGAATTGATCGCTCTCAATTACACCGGAAGGAGAACGACTGCATGCCGCTGACGTGGAAGGGCAACGAGATCGCTGACTGGCATCTGAAGAAGATCGCCGTCGTAGGACCCGGGATCGTGGGAATGCCGATGGCGGCACTCCTCGCGCACGCCCGCATCCGCGAGGGCGGCACCGAGCCGGCAACGGTGCTCGTCGTTCAGCGCAACTCGCCCACGTCGGGGTGGAAGGTCGACGCCATCAACTCCGGCAAGTCGCCCATCGGCGGCGTCGAGCCCGCGCTCGACACCATCGTCGCGGAGTCCGTAGAGGAGGGGCTGCTCTCCGCCTCGTACAGCTACGACGATCTGGCCGATGCGGACATGATCCTCATCTGCACGCAGACGGACAAGAACGGCTTCGCTCCCGAGTACGGTCCGCTCTTCGAGGCGCTCAACGGCATCGCCGCGGCGCTCCAGAAAAAGCCCGCCGGCAACGTGCCCGTCGTCGTGTTCGAGTCGACGCTCGCCCCGTCGTCGATGCTCACCGTCGTGCGCCCACTCTTCGAGAAGTACGGGCTCGTCGATGGCAAGGACATCCTCCTGGGCAACTCACCCAATCGCGTCATGCCCGGCCGCCTGGTCGAGCGCGTCGCGCGCGCGGACAAGCTCGCCGGCGGGCTGCACCCCGGCACACCGGAGCTCATCGCGCGCGTCTATGCGCGCATCGTCACCGGCGGCGTGGTCTACAAGACGAACAGCCTCACGGCCGAGATCGTGAAGACGCTCGAGAACGCGTATCGCGATGTGCGCATTGCGTACGCGGCCGAAGTCGCGCGCTACTGCGATGCGAACGACATCGACTTCTTCGCGCTGCGCGACAAGGTGAACATCAAGGTCGCGCGCGGCGACGACGCGAGCGCGGATCCGCGCGCCGTACCGTCGGGCGCGCTGCTCGTGCCGACGGTCGGCGTGGGCGGACATTGCCTGCCGAAGGACGGCATCCTCCTCTGGTGGCGTGCGATCGAGGCCGGCGAGGATACGTCGAAGAGCCTCATTCTCGCATCGCGGCACATCAACGATGAGTCGCCGGCGGCCACGCTCGCGCTGGCGGAGAAGCGCTTCGGATCGCTGAAGGGAAAGCGCGTCACGCTGCTCGGTGTCGCCTACCGCTTCGATTCGGAGGATACGCGCAACTCGCCGACGCTGGCGCTCGCGCAAGAGCTGATGGATCATGGGGCCGAGGTGGTGTTGCACGACCCGTACGTGCACGAGCGCGATCAGAATCTGGCGAAGACGAAGATGACGTCGCGCTTCACGACGGATCTCGCGGCGGCGCTGAAGAATCCCGACGTCATCTTCCTCTGCACGGCACACGGCTTCTATCAGGAGCATCGTGGGGAAATCGCGAGCGCGCCCGCGGCGGGAATCGTGGATGCCTGCAACCTCTTCGATCCGCACTCGCTGGATGGGATGCGCGATCGATACACGGGAATCGGCCGCGGTCACAAGGCCCCGAGCGACGCGCTGGTCGACGTCGCCGTGAAGGGCTTTCGCGCGGTGGAGATGGGCGTCG
>JALYSW010000266.1 GCA_030854615.1 Gemmatimonadota bacterium | reverse complement strand
CCCGCAGTCGCGAGCGCCTGTGTGAGCACGAATGGCGCGGCGGCGACGACGCGCGGATTGCGCCGCACGCGCACGAGCGTCGGCTGCCAGTCGGTGATCTTGAGATCCTCGCCGAAGGTGAGCACGCGAAGATCCGGGCTGCCGACGAGGATCTTCTCGCGGAGATCCGTCTGCATCCCGGTCATCACGCCATTGGTGATGATGAGCGCACCGACGCCCACGAGCACACCGCCGATGGCGATGACGCTGATGAAGGAGAACAGCCGCGCGCTTCCGCGGCTGCGGAGATAGCGCCAGGCGATCGACAGCTCGAGGCGATTCATTCGGGGCGCATCGTCGGGAAGAGGATCACATCGCGGATATGTGCTATACCCGAGAGATACATGAACAGCCGGTCGATGCCGACGCCGACGCCGCCCATCGGCGGCATTCCGTGCTCCATCGCGCGCAGATAATCCTCGTCGATCCCCGGCGCTTCCTCGTCGCCGGCGGCGCGGAGCTTCGCCTGCGCCTCGAAGCGGCGGCGCTGGTCGATCGGGTCATTGAGCTCGCTGAAAGCGTTCGCGAGCTCGCGTCCGCCGGCGAAGAGCTCGAAGCGCTCCGTGAGATGCGGCGCGCCGCGCTTCGGCTTCGCGAGCGGCGACAGCTCGAGCGGATAGTCGAGGACGAACGTCGGCTCGTGCAGCGTGCGCTCGACGTGCGCCTGAAAGAGCTCGTCGAGCAGCTTGGGGCGCGAGAGCGACTCGGGCTTCGTCACCCCCGCGCGTTCCGCCGCTGCGCGCAACTCCACATCCGACATCGCGAGGGCATCGCCACCGAGCGACGCATTGAGCGATGGCACCCACTCGATGCGCGCGAACGGCGTCGCGAGCACCGGCACGTTCGCGCCGACTGTCGGATGCGCACGCACGACATCAGCGGCGACGACGAGCAGCTCCTCGACGAGACGCATCATGTCCGTGTAGTCGGCGTATGCCTGATACCACTCGAGCATCGTGAACTCGGGGTTGTGCGTGCGATCGACGCCTTCGTTGCGAAAGTCGTGGCCGATCTCGTAGACGGCATCGAAGCCGCCGATGATCAGCCGCTTGAGATAGAGCTCGTCGGCGATGCGCAGGAAGAGCGGCATGTCGAGCGCGTTGTGGTGCGTCGTGAACGGGCGCGCTGCGGCGCCACCGTAGAGCGGCTGCAGCACCGGGGTCTCGACCTCGAGGAAGCCGCGTGCATCGAGAAAGGCGCGGAGCGCCGAGATCATCTTCGAGCGCGCGACGAACGACGCGCGCACGTCGGGGTGCACCGCGAGATCGACCGCGCGCTGGCGGTAGCGCTGCTCGGGGTCGCTGAACCCCGAGTGACGCACCACGACGCCGTCGACCGTCTCTTCCTTTCCGAACGGGAGCGGGCGCAGCGACTTCGCGAGCATCTCCGCCGTCGCCACACGCACCGTCGCCTCGCCGGTCTTCGTGCGAAAGAGTGCGCCTGTCACGCCGATCACATCGCCGATGTCGAAGAGCTTGAGCGTCTCGAACAGCGCGTCGCCGAGATCGTCCTTGCGGAAGTAGAGCTGGATGCGGCCGGAGTCGTCGGCGAGATGCGCGAAGCTCGTCTTCCCCTGTCCGCGCCACGCGACGATCCGTCCGGCGACGCTCACCGTCTCGCCTTCGTCGGCGGCGCCAAGGGCGGCGACCGCGGTGGCGGCGGTGTGGCTGCGCGCGAAGCGATACGCGTACGGTTCTATTCCCCGCGCGCGCAGCGCGTCGAGTTTGTCGCGCCGCGCCTTGAGGACGAAGTTCTGCTCGTCGGTGGTCACGACGTGTGCACTCCCGGCGCCGCGCGTTTGAGATATGCCTCGATGAACGGATCGATCGCGCCGTCCATCACCTTACCGACGTCGGTGATCTTGAGCTCCGTGCGGTGGTCGTTGACCATCGTGTACGGCTGGAAGACGTAGCTCCGGATCTGATTGCCGAAGGAGACGTCCGTCTTCGCCGAATCGATCTCCGCCTTCTTCGCCTCGCGCGCCTCGACCTCGCGCTGGTAGAGCGCGTTCTTCAGCATCTTGAGCGCGGTCTCCTTGTTCTTGTGCTGCGAGCGCTGCTGCTGGCAACTCGTGACGATCCCCGACGGGATGTGCGTGAGGCGCACCGCGGAGCTGGTCTTGTTCACGTGCTGGCCGCCCGCGCCCGATGCACGGAAGACATCCATACGAATGTCCTCGTCGCGCACCTCGATGTTGATCTGCTCGTCGACATCGGGATACACGAACACCGACGCGAAGCTCGTGTGCCGGCGCGACTGCGAATCGAATGGCGAGATGCGCACGAGCCGATGCACGCCGGCTTCGGAGCGCAGGAAGCCGTACGCGTACTCGCCCTTCACCTCGAGCATCGCGCCCTTGATGCCCGCTTCCTCGCCTTCGCTGACGTCGAGCACGTCGACCGAGAAGCCGCGGCGCTCCGCCCAGCGCGTGTACATGCGCAGGAGCATCCCTGCCCAATCCTGCGCCTCTGTGCCGCCGGCGCCGGCGCTGATCTCGAGCATCGCGTTGCGATGGTCGTCGCCGCCCTGCAGCATCGAGCGGAGCTCGTAGCTGCGCAGCTGCTCCTCGAATCCCGAGAGATCACGATCGAGCTCGCCCGAAAGCTCCGCGTCCGGCTCGGTCTGCAGCAGCTCGTCGAGCTCCGTCATCTCGCGGAGCTTCGCGTCGAGCCTGTCGAACGGCTCGACCCAGTTCTTGATCGTGTTCACTTCCTGAATCACTTCCCGCGCGCGGTCGGCGTTATCCCAGAACTTCGGCTCGCCCATCTGCGCCTCGCGTGTGGTCAGCGTGACGCGCCTGGTATCCAAGTCAAAGCAACCCCCGGAGCTCGGCGAGTCGCTCATCGTGCCGGCGCAGCTGCCGGGTGCGT
>JALYSW010000265.1 GCA_030854615.1 Gemmatimonadota bacterium | reverse complement strand
TCTCCAGTGTTCCATTCATGATCTCCACGCGATCGCGCATGCCGCGCAATCCGAAGTGCCCACCCGTCACCCCCACATCACTCTCGCTCTCGAGGATGCCGGCCACATCGAAGCCGCGCCCGTCATCTCGCACCTCGAGCACGAGCTCGTTCTCGATCACCGTGAGCTTCACCGCGTGCTCCGACGCGTCCGCATGCCTCGTCGCATTCGCGAGCGCTTCCTGCAGAATCCGATAGATCGCGATCTTGAGCGCCACCGATACCTCGGGAAGGTTTTCGCCGAGCTCGAGGTCGACGCTGTTTCCTGTGATCGACTCGTGCTGCACGATCAGCCCTTCCACGATCTCGCCCACCGGCCGCCGCTCGAACTCGGGCGGGCGGAACGCGCCGATGAAGCTGCGGATCTCGCCGAGCGCGCGCTCCAGCGCGGCGGCGACGCGACGAAGTCCGATCGATGCCTCACCCGCCTGCAGCTCCGGTCGCATGCGCAGGAGATGCACCTGCGACAGCGCGCTGAAGATGTCCTGCACGGGCCCATCGTGAATGTCGAGCACTACTTGCTGCAGATCGCGCTCGGCTGCCTGCAGCAGCCCATGCGCCGCCGTCCGGTCCGACTTCTCGGGCCCGGGCTTCGCGCGCTTCGATGTCGTGCGCGAGAAGAGTCTGGCGGCGCGACCTCTCAACGCGTGCCGGCGCCCGTGTGCGACGTGCTCGCCACGGCGGAGCCAAGCTCCGCATACGCACCCTCGGTGAGCTCTTTGAAGGGCATCGCGCGATAGGCGATCTTGCCGTCCGGATTCAGCACGAAGGCAACGCGTGTGTCGTAATGATTCTTCTCGTCGATCACGCCGTAGGCCTTGCCGATCGTGCCCGCGGAATCGCTGACGAAGACCATCGGGAAGTTCGCGTCGCGCGCCCACGACTGCTGCGTGGTGTCCGCATCCGTGCTGATCGACACGACGACGATCCCCTTGCCGCCGTTGAAGAGCGTCGCATAACGATCGCGATACGACTCCATCTGCACGGTGCATCCCTTCGTGCGCGAGCGCGGGAAGAACGCGAGCACGACGGTCTTGCCGCGCAGGTCGGAGAGATGCAGCGGATTCTTGAGCAGACCGTAGCGCGTGGACGCGGGCGCGGTGAAGTCCGGCGCCTGTGTGCCGACGTTGGGGACGTTCGCGGGCGATGGATCCTGCGCGGCGGCGGCCGTCGCGCAGACTGCCAACGCGACGGCTGCAGCGAGCGAGCGCCGCAGACTGACAAAAATGGACATTGTGGGACTCCGGGGCGGGTACCTCGCAAGATGAAAGCGTGGGAGGAGGGAGGCAACAGTCCTTTCGGTCAGGTGGCGCATGATTCGGCTACGACGATCCGCGAGGCAATCCCAGCGACGCGGTTTGCCACTGAGTCGAGCGCGTATACGCGCTTCGGGATCTCCGCGTCGAGACTGTGGCGCGGCTCGGATCGTCGGAATGCGCGCCTCGAGTGGGCCGCCACTCCTGGGGTCGTTGGCTACAACGTGCGCTTGGGCCTCGCCCCGGACAAACTCCACAAGTGCAACCAGCGATCCGCCGATGAGAGGAGTTAGCTCGACCTGAGAGCACTCACCATCGATCAACATTGTTTTTTTTTGCAATGGAGAGCTTCGAGGATAACGGTGTGGCCATGCTCGGTGAGGCGGTGCGCGTCGAGTGAGACGGAGCATCTCCCCTCGAAGTCGTGCGAGATTGGCTCGCATCGGTGTATCGTGAGGAAGGCACCAAAGTGACTCGGAAATCGTGGCGCCTATTCTCATACTATGTGATCGAGATGGTGCACGTTCTTACGGTACGGACTCGCACCCTGTGGACGTCGGCTGCGATAATCATTGCTGTGGGCGCCGCTGGCGCCTGCGGGTCGCGAGATGCGAACGGACCCGTCGGCCTCACCTCAATCGTCGTCACGCCGAACCCTCAAATCGTTGGCGTGGGTGTAACGCGACCGTTCACCGCAACGGCGAGCAACGACCTCGGCGCCCCAGTGGCCCTTACGGCCGTCTGGTCCGTTGATCTCGGCGGCGGGACGATCAATGCGTCCACAGGGATGTTCACCGCCGGACCCGATACTGGCACTTTCACCAATACGGTGAACGCGGCGAGCGGCGCGGTCTTCGGCCAGGCGACGGTCATCGTCACGGACGACGCCACCCTTCTCGTGCCCGGACCGTTGAGGAGCGCGTCCGCGAATGGGATCATGGCGGGACAGTCATTCACCTGCGTGACCGGAGGAACGATCAACGCCAACATCGCCATCAGTCCGGGAAGTACAGTGACCGGATTTCCGCCGTGCGTCATCACTGGTGTGCGACACCTCGCCGATGCGATTGCGCTCGCATCGCAAAACGATCTTACGGCCGCCTACGATTCGCTGATGGGGCTCCCGTGTCCGGGCGCGAATGTCATCACCACGGACCTCGGAGCGACGACGAAGGCCGCGGGCGTCTACTGCTCGTCGTCGAGCATCGGAGTCACGGGAACGGTCACGTTGGATGCAGGAAACGATACATCGGCGACGTTCGTGTTCCAGGCGCAGAGCACCTTGATCACCGCTGGGAACGTCGTGCTGATCAACGGCGCCAAGGCCCACAACGTGTATTGGGTCGTGGGATCGTCGGCGACGCTCGGCACCAACTCACAGTGGCAGGGAAACGTCATTGCCCTCACGAGCATTACGTTGGTGGACAATGCGAACCTGACCGGCCGCGCACTCGCTCGAAACGGCTCGGTCTCGCTCGGAACCAACAACACAATCACGCTGCCATAGAGGGACCGCCGTGCGTACACGGCGCCCGCTCAATATCGGAACGCCACCTTGATGCTCTCGCCACCGCCCTTGTTCGAGGCGGTGGCGATTGCCTTTGCATACTCGCCGAGCGGGAAAGTATGGGTGAGCAGCGGCGCGAGCGGCGCCACTCCGCTCGCGATCAGCGAGGCCGCCGTCGCGAACGCTCCCTGCTCCGCACTCGCGTGCACCGGGCTCCCGTAGCACAGCGAGCCGCGCACGGTGAGCTCCTTGAGCCAGAGCGGCGTCCAGTCGATCCCGTTCATCGTGCTCGAGTTCCCCAGCAGCACGATCGTCCCCCCCGCGCACGTGACGAGCATCGCGTCGTCCATCCCGCGCGCGCCGCCGATGCACACGAACGTCCGATCGAAGCCGCCGACCCCGACCATCTTCCCGATGATGGGTTTCAATAACCGCGTGCCACCAGCATCCGCGAGCGCTTTCGTGTAGTCGCCGCGCGCCGGCACGATCTCGGCGGCGCCGAGTCGTGTCGCCTGCGCGCGCTGCGCATCGTAGCGCGCGAGCGCCGTGATGCGCGACGCGGGCGCGAGCGCGCGAAGCGCCGCAATCGTCAGCAGCCCGATGGATCCCGCGCCGATCACCAGCACCCGCTCGCCCGCCTCGGGGAGATTCGCCCGCACCGCATGCACCGAGCACGCGAACGGCTCGATCAGCACCGCGCTCTCATCGCTCATGCCTTCGGGGATCGCCACGAGCTGCCCCTCGTGCGCCACGAACTCCTCGCCCCAGCTCCCGCCGAGCCCGCGTGTGGTGCCAATCAGCATCCCCGGCGCGATCGCGCCGTCGGTGAAGTGCGCGCATCGCGAGTGATGCCCGCTCTCGCATGGCGCGCATCGCGGTGCGATCCCCCGCGGCTCGCAGCAGAGCAGGGGATTCGCGGTCACGCGCGCGCCGACCTTCACCGTCGTGACGCCATCGCCGATCGCCACCACCTCTCCGACGTTCTCGTGGCCGAGCACGAACGGAAAGGACGAGAAAGGCGACGTACTCGGGCTCGCACCCAGCGAGACGACGTTGAGATCGCTCCCGCAGATGCCGCCGAGCCGGGTGCGAATGCGCACCCATCGCTCGTTCGGCAGCGATGGCTGATCGATGTCGGTGTATGACGTGCACGCGAGTGCTCCGGTGTAGAAGCGGCGGGAGAGCTTTCCAGCGGCGAGCGTGGCGAGATACGTCGGGATCGGCGCTGCGAAGCGGATCGCCTTCACGCCCTGGTGCTCGTGGCCGTCGCCGACGTCGCAACGCGCAGCGCGCCGGGGATGCACGAGATCTCGAGCGTCGACGACTTTGCCGTGTTGTACTCGCCATCCGTCTCGTACCCCGGCGGCGCGTCGAACTTGAGCGTGAACACCGATGCCTGCTCCGACAGCACCAGCGGATTGCGTACGTGCTTTCCGCTCGGCGCCGCCGCCAGCATCGCGATGCGCGTGAATGGAGACGCATCGAGGATCGAGATCGCGTCGAG
Source organism: Gemmatimonadota bacterium (assembly GCA_030854615.1). Lineage (GTDB taxonomy): Bacteria > Gemmatimonadota > Gemmatimonadetes > Gemmatimonadales > Gemmatimonadaceae > FEN-1250. The sequence continues at coordinate 1,707 of JALYSW010000265.1, read as the reverse complement.
CTTCCCGTCGTTGATCCGCGCATCGGGTGCGATCTGGAACATCCCGCCGAAATTGCGCCCGTTGGCGATGATGAGCATCAGATGCGCACGCGGCCCGCGCGTGACGGCCGCTGTGGCGATGTCGATCGACATCCCGTTGAACTTGAAGAGCTGCCGAAGCGCCGCGGTGAGATAGAGCAGGTCGCCGGTGACGAGCGGGATGTTCTCGAGGTCGTCGAGCACCGCGATGTCGAAGCCGAAGCCCGTGACATTGAGGAAGTAGCGATCCTCGATGCGCCCGACATCGCAGCGCATGTCGGGGCCCTCGACGGCGAGCTTCGCGGTGGCGGCGAGATCGCGCGCGGGCGCGCCGACGGTCTTCGCGAAGTCGTTCCCCGTCCCCGCCGCGAGGAGCGCGAGTCGGCAGTCCGACCCGGAGGAGAGAATCGCGTTGGCGGCATTGCTCCACGTCCCGTCGCCGCCGCACGCGACGATCGTCGTCGCGCCGTCGTGCAACGCGAGCGCCGCGAGGCGCGTCTCGTCGCCCGGGCGCTCGGTGAGCCTGATGTCGGTGACGCCAACGCTTGCGAAAGTCTTACGAATGTCGGGGAGTAAACGCGAACCCCGCCCCCTTCCGGAGGCGGGGTTCACGATCACCGTGACGCGCTCGGTCATCGACGCGCGTAGGAGGCCAGCGTCTGCAGCGGATGGAATGTCTGCAGCCCGTTCTTCATCCACATCTCGCGGAAGGGCGTGAAGTCCACGTCCCAGTCCTCGACCAGCCCCGTCATCGCCTGCGAGTGGATCGTGATGCCACCGCGCTCCTCCTCGTTCTCCGAGAATTGGCCGGCCATCATGATCGTGGAGGTGTAGGCGCCCTCTTCATCGTTCATGAACGCCTGGTAGCGGTGATCGACGTTCGACCACTCGTGCTCCGTCACGCGCATGTCGACGATCGGCTCGCCTCGGTCCGTCGCGTGGATCGTGATGTGGCCATCGCCGCGCTCCCACGTCAGCGAGATGTCCTGCATGTAGTGCGGCAGGTGCCAGCGCTCGATCGCGTGCTCGCGCGACTCGCGCGTCGTCGTCGCGAGGCGGAACGGATAGAAGGCCGAACGCGGCATCGGGACGCCCGGCTCGACGCGCGGCGACACGAGGATCGAGAGAATCAGCTCGCCGTAGTCGCCGACCGGACTGTCATGGAAGTCGAACGCCATCACCGAGAGCACGCTCGAGCCGTGGTGCGGCTCGATCGGCTGCAGCTCGGGAGGCAGGATCGCACGCGCGTTCTCCGTCGGGAACTCGAAGAAGCCACCGATCGCGTCGCGAAAGTGGTACTGCACCATGCCGTCAGTTTTGCTCATACAAGTATTCCCTCATCACGAAGTATGCGGGCGATGATGGTCACGCCCTCGTCGAGCTGTTCGATGGTGTGCGATGACGACACCGAGACGCGGAAGCGCGACCGGTGCTTGGCGACCGCGGGATAGATGATCGGCTGCAGGTAAATCCCCGCCTTGAGCAGCTTGTGGCCAAGCTCGAAGATGCGGCGGTCGTTGCGGACCATGATCGGAATGATCTGCGAGGTGGAGTCGCCGACGTCGACGCCCTCTTCCTCCAGGCGTGCGCGCATGTGCGCGACATTCGACCACAGCTTGGTGCGCAGCTCCGGCTCGTTCGTCGCGAGCTCGAGCGACTTGAGCACCCCCGCCGCGACCACCGGCGAGA
>JALYSW010000254.1 GCA_030854615.1 Gemmatimonadota bacterium | reverse complement strand
CTGTGGGGCCCGCCGGATCGCACGTGGCCCGCGGCGAACGCCTTCCGCATCTACCGCAACTACGACGGCGCTGGCGCGAGGTACGGCGACACGTGGGTGAAGACGACGAGCAGCGATCAGGCGCGCGTCGCGATGTACTCATCGCTGCGTACGAGCGACGGGGCGCTCACCATTGTGGTCGTGAACAAGAGTGCGACGGCGCAGTCGGCACACGTGGCTCTCGCGCACTTCTCGCCGGCCGGGAAGGCGAGCGTCTATACGTTCAGCAGCGCGAATACTTCGATCGTGAAGGGCGCGGGCGTGTGGGTGCGGCCGGGTGGCGTGACGATGAGCTTCCCGGCGAGCTCGATTACGCTGGTAGTAATGGGGAAGAAGAGCTAGCTGATCGCGCGCAGCGACGGCCACGCCTTTTTGGCCGAAGAGCGCGAAGCGCGAAGTACAAGTCGTTGCCAGGTTCGGCACTCGAAAGAACGACGTAGCCTGCATGATACACGTTGAGGAACACGGCGAAATGCCACGCATTATTCGCGTCGGCGGTCACCCACGGCGCACTGTGGTATAGCTTGACGAGTAAAGCCGCCTCGCACGCCAGGCCAGCCATGCTGAAGATGAAGTCTTCGCTCCGGCTCCGAGGTGTCGCCGAACTGACCTCGCCATGCTCGCCCGCCCGGCGCTTTACGACGTTAAATCGCATGACGTACCTCCCGTCCTTGCCTCGGCGTTTTCGGACGCGGAGCACGACGTTGAGAATGCGAATCGAGAATAGTCGCCTACCGTAGAGTAGAGCGATGGCCGCATGCCCGACCTCGTGCGCCAGAACGACCATCAGGAAGATGGCAGTCGACATCAGTGAAGCAGTAATAAAGAATGACACGATGCTCATCGATGCTGTCCCGTGGTGATACTCGATACGACTGGATTCACTGGACGCACGTCACTCCGAACCCGGCGTATACGGGGCGTATTCGTACGGCGACATCCCCCCGAACGCCACGCGCATGATCGGCTCGCTATTCGCCGCCGCGAATTCGGTAATGCGACTCCACAGCGAGATGATGTCGCTCGTTGTGCAAACGGCGCTCTCCATCCGGCGATACGTCAGCGCGGATACACAGCCCGTATCCGGGTCGAGGGTCAGCATGCAGTCGAAACCCCGTTCGTTCATTCGGAGGAGCAGTTCTCCAACCGCAGGTCGCTGCGCTTCCGGTACAGACGTTCCGAGTGTGCAGTAGCTCGAGATCCCGCGCTCCTGCTCGTCAACCATCATGCGATGATAGTAGAAACCGGATGCTCTGTGCGAGCCGAAGGCCACCGACGTTCCCTCGCCGCGGGTGAACGCTATGTCCGCAGCGACGAGTGCGCCGAGGAGAACAGGCATGAGTGGCTCACCAGGCGTGACCATCTTTGGAGCTGGGCTTGGCGCGAGACTCACGCTTGGGCCTGTCGACGCCCTCGTCTCCATCTCGCCCGTCCGATAGTCGAGCCACGTTTCGCGTCCGTCCTCGTTGGATAGGCGAGCGCAGTCGCGCCACTCTTCCCCGAAATCGTCGATCTCCGTGCGGAGCGCCCGCTCGTAGTCCCACCCCTGCGCGGCGCTCAACTCACCCGGCTCGCACGCTGCGAGCCACGCGTGCGTGTAGCCGTCGCGATGCGTACGCGTCTCCATCCACGGGCAGGGCGTGTCGAGCACGTTGTCGCTGCCAACAATCACCAGTTCGACGCACCGACCGTCGACGATGTGCTTGAGCCCGAGCGTCGCGAGCTTGTCCGCGACTCGGCGTGCATGCATCGTCAGCAGAAAGCTCACGCACACCAGATGACTGTCGACGCATGTGCGAAGCACGCGATGCTCCGGCAGCTCCATGTCGCGCAGAAAGCCGTTCATGCCGCGGGGGTATCGAACATCCAGCGCGGCGCGGCGCACGATCAAACTCGGGGACTCGACGAGCACACTCATTCAACGCTCCTCTCGAAGGCGTGTTGAATGGTGGGAGCAACCTCTGACAGCGTTGCGACCACCCCGGAGATCGTCTGCAACGAAACTTCTCATCTCCTGGCGGATGTGCCGGCTAGAGGCGTGTTTCAGCCCCCCGGCTGGGCATGTAACGATTACATTCGACAATATGACCTTGCCACACTCGGGCCGAACTTGTGTCATGGTGTCGCTGTTGTTCATAGCGACTGTCTCCGGATGCGCGCGTACCTCGAAATCCACGCTTCCAATGCCCGACTATCGCGCAACGGACTCGATCCTCATCGCGCCGACGGAGCTCTCGGTCGATCAGCGCATCCCAATCGGTGAGATCGACGGGATCGTTGTAGATGCGTATCGCGGCTCCGTGGTGAGTCATGCAACCATCAGAGTTCTCTATTCGGATTCGCTCGGGAAAACTGCAGCCGTCGGGTCCGACGACGGTGGTCGATTCCGATTGCTCGAGGTAAAGCCCGGGCCGGCGGCGCTGCAAATCAGCTACATGGGATATGGAAGTCAGCTGGTTCCAATTTCGGGTGACAGCGGCCTCGTAGTGCGCGCCGGACTTCACGCGGTAGCCATGCGGCTGTGCGGGCAAATAATCCGCACTGCTCCGACGCCCGCGATAACCGTGATGGTGCGCGACGCGCAAACGGGCATCGCACCGATGGTACCCGTGACCCTTCGCGTGCGAGACGGCAACTTCGCGGACAGCGCAACCGGCATCGTGAGCGCGCCCGCATCACAGATGTATCCGACGGATTCGCTCTCGCTCAGCGCCGCCCCAGAGCGCAATGGCAAGTACGATGTTCGCGTGACAGCGCCCGGTTACAGCCCTGGCGGGCGAGCGGTGTCCGGCCGGCGACCAGCGCATGCTCTGGACTGGAAGGACGGTGGCTTCCGGTGTGGCTGCTGCCGACATCCGCACCGACGCCACTATGAATCCGCACTGCCGTTGAATTCCAGATGCACTGGTCGAAGGTATTCAACCGCCTAGGCTTTGTCCTTTTCGCTCTGGCGCTCGCATCTCTCGTCGCCACAAGAAGTCGTGGCCCTGTTCCGACGACAAGCTGGCACTTACAACTTCAATCCAATGGCGATTGTCCTTTAGAATTCCGGGAAGGTCGAAGTAATCCGATTCTGGACCGCATTCCGCGATCATCGCCATGGCAAAACCGCTCCGCTGCGTGAGGCGGAGTCGAAGCTGCTCGCGGCACTCGGCATGCAGCCTCGCGAACAGAGCACTTAGCTCGCCTCCCCGCGGGTGCCAACCCCGCTAACACTTGACAGGATCGCCTCCTGCAATGAGTATCCTAAGAACCTTAGGATACGAGAACTTCAATGACCGAACCGCTCGAGCTCGTGCGTGGCACGCTCGACCTGATGATTCTCAAGACGCTGTCATGGACTCCGATGCACGGTCTCGCGATCGTGCGCTGGATCGAACAGACAACCAATGCCCAACTCCAAATCGAAGAAGGGGCGCTCTATCCCGCCCTCCATCGGATGGAGCAGAAGAGATGGCTCGAAGCCGAATGGCGACACACCGCCCAGGGGCGTAAGGCGAAGTTCTACCGAGTTACCTCGCTGGGTAAGCGCCAGCTACAGGCCGAGCTCTCGCGTTGGGCGCGATATAGCAGCGCGATCGCGCAGGTGATTTCTGCGAGTGCCCCGATCGCCGTACCGGCGCCGTAGTGCAGCCGCGCGGTCGGGATGATGGATGGCACAACCTGAAGCGCGCCTTCCGGTTTCCATCGTCACGCCGTCGCGTGCGCGAAGATGTCGACGCTGAGCTCCAATTTCATCTCGAGGAACGCGCGCTCGAGCTCATGACGCGGGAACACCTCAGCCGCGATGAAGCAGCAGAGCAAGCGAATCGTCGTTTCGGCGATGTCGCTCTCTACCGTCGCCAGCTTCGCACTCTCGATGGCGCTGCATTCAGACGCGCGTCGTTTACAGAGGGTGTGAGCTCTGCGCTGCGCGAGCTCAGACAGGCTTTTCGATCATTGAATCGCGCGCGTTCGTTTTCCATTCTTGCGATGCTGACGCTGGCACTCGGATTGGGAGCTTCGACGACAATCTTCACGTTACTCGATCGCATCGTCATCAACCCACTCGCATATCCGCACGCGCGCCAGCTCATCAAGATCGGAACGCGGTGGCCGGGCATTAAGGCCGGAGAGGAGTACGACCTTTCGAAATATATGTTCGAGCGGTTTCAGGAGCGCAGCAAATCTCTGCAGCACCTCGGGATCTATAACTTCGAGGCTTTCACGTTTCCTGCGAAGGCAGGTCTCGATGCAGAGCGCATCTTTGGAGCGAGAGTCAGCGCGAGCATGTTCTCCGTCCTTGGGGTGCGTCCCGTACTAGGGCGTACGTTCACCGATCAGGAACAGCGTCCGGGAGATCCAACGGTCGTCCTCCTGTCATACCCACTCTGGATGCGACGGTTTAACGGTGATCCTGGAGTCGTGGGGAAAACGATCGACCTGGACGGACGAATCAAGGAGATAATCGGGGTGCTGCCTCGAGACGCTGCGCTTCCCGGCATGGCGGCGGAACTCTGGATGCCATTGCATCTCGATCCCGCGGAACCGGCACTCAACAATCACGTGTTTGCTGCAATAGGATTACTCAAGCCCAACGTGAACGCCGAACAGGCCTTTCGCGAGCTCGATGGCATGACGCGGCGCATCACGGCTGACAACCCCCTGACCTACGAGCCCGAATTTCTAAGGAAGACCGGGTTCGGCCTGTTTGTGAGGCCGCTCCAAGACGATGTCGTTGGTCCGGACATCACGCGGTCCCTTTGGATCATATTCGCTTCGGTGGGAGTGGTGCTTCTCATTGCCGCGGCGAACGTAGCGAGTCTTTTTCTGATTCGCATCGACGCGCGCAGAAAGGAGATTGCGCTACGCACCGCGCTCGGCGCGGGACGACGACAGCTCATGGCTCACTTCCTGTCCGAGAGCATGCTGCTCGCCGCCGGAGCGGCTGCAGGCGCTGTTGCGCTCGCCTTTCTGCTTTTGCGGCTGATTCTTTCCTTCGCTCCATCGAACCTCCCGCGGCTTCGCGAAGTACATCTGGACTGGATCAGCGTGGCTTTTTGCGTTTTCGTCGCGCTATTCGTCGGTGCCGTGTTCGGCGTGCTTCCGCTCACACGAGCGCGCGGTGAGATGCGCGTGTTGCGCGAAGGCGGACGCGGACTCGCCGGTACGCGGGCGCAGAGCGGAGCGCGCAGCGCGCTCGTCATAGGGCAGATCGCGCTCTCCGTGCTGCTGCTTGTCGCTGCCGGCCTTCTCACTAAGAGCTTCGCCCGCCTCCGAGCCGTGAGTTCCGGAATCGATCCGCACGGCGTGCTCTCGATGACGATCGTGCTGCCGCCCGACCGGTATGAGAATGACGCACAGATTCTCTCGTTTTGGCGATCGCTTGTTCGAAGAACAGCGCTGATGCCGGGCGTCACGAACTCGGGCGCGGTATCCTCGCTCCCATTCACAGGCGATCTGGGATGCACCAGCGTCGTCGCCGAAGATTCACGATTGGATCCGTCACTTCACTCCAGATGCGTTCCGGCGATCACTGTTGCCCCGGGTTATTTCGCGACGATGCGCATTGCTGTCGAGGGACAAGAGCCCAGCTGGGCAGAGAACGAGACAGGGGCCGGAACGATGGTCGTGAGTCGAGCGCTGGCGACCCGCCTTTGGCCGGGTGAGAGCGCAATCGGTCACACCCTTGTCCTCCAGGATCGGCGCCGTTTGCTGTTTCACCTCTCAGGAATCGCCGCGGATGTACGCGCAGACGGGCTTCAGAATCCACCGATCGAGGCAGCGTATTTTCCTATTGCCGCTCCAGCCACAGCGAAAGCATCCAGCACGACGGACCTGGGCGGGAACTATCTCAGCTTCGTGGTCCGTTCGCGCGCGGATAATCTTCCCTCGCTGACCGTCGCGATTCGCCACGCTGTCGGCGAATTGGATTCGAGAGTGCCGGTTGAGGACGTCCGGCAGATGGACGAGGTGGTCGCGAAATCGATGGCACACACATCTTTCACCACGCTGCTTCTCGCCATCGCGGCCGCACTCGCGCTCACGCTCAGTGCGATCGGGCTGTATGGCGTCATTTCCTACACGGTAGCCCAGCGCCGCACGGAAATCGGAATCCGAATGGCGCTGGGCGCACGCATGGAGCAGGTGCGCCGGATCGTGGTCGGTCAATCGGTGAGGCTCGCCGCATTCGGCGCTGGTGCGGGAATTCTGATCGCAGTGGCGACCATGCGCGTTGTGCGCTCGCTGCTGTTCGAGGTCAGCTCGAGCGACCCCATCGTGTTCTTCGGCGCGGCTGCCATTCTGTTACCGGTCGCGGCGTTGGCTAGCTGGTTGCCCGCGAGGCGCGCCTCCGCCATCGATCCGAGCGAAGCACTGCGCGCCGACTAGCGAACGCGACTCGGGACGGCATCTACCCCTCCCGCTCCCCCGCCCGCAACACCTTCGCGAGCATCGCCGCCCACTCGCACTCCCAGTGCATCGCGGTCGCACCCTGCGTCGCGCGCCGCAACGCCTCACGCCCCCACGGCGGCATCGTCCGCCAATCCGCGAGCGACGCGAGCAGCGCCGCCATCGGTCCTTCGGCATGGCGTCGACTGGTCCCATGACCATTTCCACCGGCTGCAGCTTCGTAGTTCGAAGTATGGGGCGGCGAAGAACGTCGTCTCCTATGGAACCACGTTGGGGGGAGTCTTGACTGACCGAGCGCAGAATAGCATTATATCCAGAGTCTCAGGCCAGACTCTGGAGGGAGTGTGACGCAACAACTGCCGCTCGTAAAGGGAACGCTGGACGTTTTGGTACTCCGAGCGCTCGCGTGGGCCCCGATGCATGGGTTCGAAATCACCACGTGGCTCGAAGACCAAAGCCGCGGTGCACTCGGGATCGATGACAGCGCACTGTATCAGGCGTTGCACAGAATGGAGGAGCGCGGATGGGTCCGGACTGAATGGGGAATAACCCAAAACAATCGTCGCGCGCGATACTACTCGCTCACGCGCACCGGCGCCGCCCACCTCGGCGCCGAGACAAAGCGATGGGTTCGGTATGCTGAGATCGTGACCGCCGTTCTTACGGCGAAAACGACCGACTCGAGGGCGTAGAGTGCCGCCGGTGCTTCCACCACGCGTGAAGCGGTTCTTCAGGCTTGCCATTCGCCGCCCCAATGGAGTGCCCGACGAAATGGATGAGGAAATTCTCTTCCATCTCAACGCCCGAACCGATCAGTTGATACGCCAGGGGCTCTCGCCGGCCGATGCCCGTCTGGAGGCATCGCGACGATTTGGCTCACTCGGCCAAGCGAGAGAGAGATTGCATCGCTCGGCAAAGCACCGAGACTTTCATCTCCGCATTCGTGGGGTAGTGGAGATGGTTCGGCAGGATATTCGCATCGCAATCAGGAGCCTCGGACGCTCTCCCTCTTTCCTTGGAATTGCGGTGCTTTGTCTTGCACTGGGCGTCGGCGCCAATGCCGCGATCTACTCCGTAATCAACGCTGTGCTTCTTTCACCGCTTCCCTTTCCGAATCCGACGCGTCTTGTGCGCATTTGGCCAAACGCGGCCGTCCCTCCCGGAGTCTATGAAATAGCGCGGAGGGAGAGTCGATCGTTCGACGGCCTAGCTGGTTACGTCGACGGTCGCAAGGTGAGTGTCAACGACCACGCTAGTGCGCCCATGCGCTTCGTTGCGGCTGACGTCACTTCAAACTTCTTCGACGTGCTCGGTGTCCGGGCCTCGCTCGGACGCACCTTTGCAGTAGGCGACAATTCCGCAGGCCGTAAAGATGTGGTCATCCTGAGTCACGCGGTGTGGCTCGAGCATTTTGGCTCGGACCCCCGAGTCCTCGGGAGCGCCATCTCAATCGATGGCATCGCGCACATTGTTGTCGGAGTAATGCCGGCGGACTTTCGATTCCCATCTGCGGATATTGACCTCTGGACTCCCGCGGCGTTCGTGCATGCTGACCCCTCCTATTGGTGGGGTACACCGCTTCGCCTAGTCGGGCGCCTCAAGAAAGGAAGTTCGGCAGCTCAGGCGCGTGCGGAGGCCGCGATAGTTTTTGCGGGTGCACGGGAGAACTTCCCGATGCGGATGCCTGATGACTGGGGCAAGAATATTGAGGTCTTATCGCTACGTGAATCCATAATCGGCGCGGCCCGACCCACGCTTTTCCTTCTCTTCGCCGCGGTCGGCATGGTGCTCATGATTGCGTGCGTGAATGTGGCGATTCTTTACATAGATCGCTCCGCGGCGCGAGAGCAGGAGATGGCCATCCGCGCTGCACTCGGCGCCGGCCGGCGCCGCATCGCCGCACAGGTGCTCACCGAGACTCTGATCGTGTCGCTGGCCGGCGCGGCGGCAGGGTTTTTTCTCGCAACAATCTGCGTGCGCGTGTTGGTAGCCATGCTTCCGCCAGGAATGCCTCGGGCCGAAGACATCGCAGTGGACGGGCATGTTCTCGCCTTCACGCTCGCGCTGGCGGTATTGAGCGCGCTCCTATTTGGCATGCTCCCCGCGCGTCACGCGACTCGGCTCGATGTACAGTCGACGCTGCGGGCAGATGGACGCAACGGCAGCTCGCCGCGTCGATCTCGCGCTGCCAGGACGCTTGCGACGGCGCAGGTGGCGCTGGCGGTGGTGATCGTCACCGCCGCAGGGCTTCTGTTGAAAAGCTTCTGGCGATTGCACGAGGTAAGTCTCGGTTTCGACTCATCTCGGGTACTCACGATGGACGTCCCCCTTCCCACCTTCGAACGCGATACATCAGAGCGCGCACCAATGTTTTATGAGGCGCTGCTTGCACACGCTCGAACCATTCCAGGTGTTCTTGTGGCGGCTGCCGCTACAGCGATGCCTTTTGGCGCACCCGCCTATCCTGCAGCGATGGAAGTTGAAGCGCATCCGACACCTGCCGGTGGATCACCGCCATTTCCCATTCGCACGACCGTCACACCGGGGTACTTTCGAGCGCTGGCAATTCCGTTGTTGCGCGGCCGCACGTTCACCGACGCCGATCGTAGTGGTGCGCCAGCGGTCGCAATAATCGATGCGACGGCAGCCAAGGTCTTTTGGCCAAAGGAGGATGCGATCGGTCAGCGGATTCGATACGTCTGGGATAAGAGCTGGTTCACCATCGTCGGTGTCGTCGGCGATGTGAAACGCGATAGTCTAAGTGACGTGGCGCAACCGTCACTGTATCTACCAATGGCCCAGAGCTTCGGACAGGAGATGTCCGTGATCGTCCGTGTCTCGCGAGACGTTGATGTCACGAACATTTCGCACGCGCTGCGAAATGCGGTCTCCGACATCGACAAGGGTGTTCCCGCGAGTGAGGTGCAGCTACTCCACAATCAGGTGACAGAGTCGGCAGCTCATCAGCGCTTCTCGGTAACGCTTCTCGTTATGTTCGCCGCAGTAGCCGTCCTACTGGGCGCTGCTGGCATTTATGGCGTAGTCACTGCGAGCGTAACACGCCGAACCAGAGAAATCGGCGTACGCGTGGCGCTAGGCGCGACGTCGAGCGACGTCATGTTTATGGTGGTAAGAGAAGTAGCGATCGTTGTTTCTGCGGGCTTGCTGCTTGGTATAGCGGGAGCGATGGCCGTAGGGGGCTTGTTACGCGGAATGTTATTCGGCGTAACGGCAATTGACCCTCCCGTGCTCTTCTGCGTCTCGTGTCTTCTCACCGCGGTCGGTGTTTGCGCCGCGCTGCCGCCGGCAAGAAGAGCGTCGAGAGTGCAACCTCTCGCTGCAATTCGAGCAGAATAGCCAATCCGATGGGCGTTCGTACATTTGACTTGCTTTTGACCTTGAAACAGGGAAGCGGAGGTCTCAGCCCTCCCGCTCCCCCGCCCGCAACACCTTCGCGAGC
>JALYSW010000238.1 GCA_030854615.1 Gemmatimonadota bacterium | reverse complement strand
GCTCGGCGAACGCCGGCGCCGGCTTTTCCGCGCAGGTCGACCTGGGCGCGCTCTTCCTCGAGCGCTCGCTGGCGCTCACCCGCGACGACGGCACGCTCGCGCTCCTTCTTCCCGCGAAGATGTGGCGTGCGCTCGCGGGCGGTGGTGCGCGCAGGCTCCTGCGCACGGGCGCGCACGTACTTGCGCTGGACGACTGGTCCGAGTCTCCCGCCGCGTTCGATGCGGCCGTCTATCCGTCGCTCGTGGTCGCGCACAAGGGAGCTGGCAGTGAAGCACCATCGATTCTCGCCTCGCTGCACCGCAAGCGCGACGTGCTGCGCTGGTGCGTCGCGCCCGCGCGCCTCTCGCTCGATGCCGATCCGGCGAGCCCGTGGGTCGCGATCCCGCCGCCGGTGCGCGATGCCTTCGATCGGGTCTCGCGCGCGGGGATCCCGATCGCCGAGACCGAGATCGGCGCGCCGATGCTTGGGGTGAAGTGCGGATGTAACGATGCATTCATAGTCACGCGCCAGGAGCGCGATGTGACCACTGCCGGCGAGGACGACGGTCTCGCGCGCGTGCGCGCGGGCGAGCGCGTGGGACGCATCGAGCGCGACATGCTGCGCCCACTTCTGCGCGGCGAGGGCACGGCACCCTGGCGCGCGACACCGAGCGACGCGTCGATCATCTGGACGCACGATGCATGTGGCGCCGTGATGCCATCGCTCCCTTCAAACGCTGGGCGCTGGCTCGCGCGCTGGCGCGGACGGCTCGTCGCGCGCAGCGATGCGCGCGCCGGCGGCGCGTGGTGGACGCTCTTTCGCACTCCAGCCGCCTCGCCCGCGCGCGCGCGAGTGGTCTGGGCCGACATGGGGCGCACGCCTCGCGCGCTGCTCCTCCCTGCGGGCGATCCGACGGTACCGCTGAACAGCTGCTACGTCGCCGCGTGCGATGACGAGCTCGACGCGCTCGCACTCACCGCGCTGCTCAACTCGTCGCTCGCTGCTGCGTGGCTCCACGTGCTCGCCGAGCCGGCGCGCGGCGGCTACCATCGCTACCTCGGCTGGACGATGGCACTCCTCCCGCTTCCGCGCGACTGGAGCCGCGCGCGCGAGATCCTCGCCCCACTCGCCCGTCGCGCGATGGATGGCGACGTGCCCGACGCGTGCGAGCTTCTCGACGCCGCGACGCGCGCCTATCGCCTGCGCGCGGCAGATGTTGCGCCATTGATCGGATGGGCCGCGCGATGAGCGTACGCGCGGCGGAGGCGCGGGCGCTCATCGCCAGTCACTGGCTCCCGAAATCTGAAGCCCGTGAGTCGCTCGGCACGATCACGTTGCACGCGCATCAGCAGGACGCCGTCGACCGGCTGCGCGTGTTACTCCGAGAGCACCGCGGCGCGATGCTCGCCGACGAGGCCGGACTCGGCAAGACGTACGTCGCCGCCGCGTTGATGCGCGCCGCCGCGCATCCACTGCTCGTCATTCCGGCCGCTCTGCGCGCGATGTGGCGCGACGCGCTCCTCGTCGCGGGCGTGCGTGCGACGATCGTGACGTACAGCGCTCTGTCGCGCGGGACGGTTCCGGCCGGCGATTTCGATCTCATCGTGCTCGACGAGGCGCACCATGCGCGCACGGCGTCGACGCTGCGCTATGCGATGCTCGCGTCCCTCTGCGCGCGGGCGACGGTGTTGCTGATCACTGCGACGCCGGTGCACAATCGGCGCGCCGAGCTGTCGGCGCTCTTCGCGCTCTCTCTGGGCGCTCGGGCATACACGATGAGCGATGCCGGTATCAGCGCGCTCATCGTGCGCCGCGCGCGCGAAGATATCGCGGCCGCGGTGAAGGTCCCGAACGCTGCGCCGCCTGTTTGGCTGCCGGTGCACGACGATTCGCCGCTGCTGCACGCGCTGCTCGCGCTCCCCCCGCCGGTTCCCCCATCCGATGGCGGCGCTGGCGGCATCCTCCTCACCTGGAGCCTCCTCCGGCAGTGGGCATCGAGCCGGGGTGCGCTCGCGGGCGCGCTACGACGGCGCATTGCGCGCGGGATCGCGCTCGAGAGTGCACTGGAGGAGGGCCGCTATCCCGATCGGCGCGAGCTTCGCGCGTGGAGCTGCGCAGACGACGCGATTCAACTCGCGTTCCCGCAGCTCGTGGCAGGTCCGACAGCGGAGCCGCACGCGCTCTTGCGACTCGTGCGTGAGCATCTCGACGCCGTACGCGCGCTGTTGTCGCGCGCGCGAGACGGTGCGGACATCGACGCATCGCGTGCATCGGCGATTCACGAGCTGCGCGCGCGACATCCTGGCGAAAAGATGCTGGCGTTCTCGCAATACGCGGACACCGTGCACGCGATGTACGAGCAACTCCACGGCATTGGCGCGGTGGCCGCGCTCACCTCTCGCGGCGCGCGAATCGCGAGTGGGAGGCTGTCGCGACAGGAGGCTTTGGCCCGATTCGCACCGCGAGCGTCCGGCGTCGCACCGCCGCCGGCGGCAGAGCGCATCGATCTTCTGCTTACCACCGATCTCGCGAGCGAAGGGCTGAATCTGCACGATGCCTCGGTGGTGGTGCACCTCGACCTGCCGTGGACTCCCGCGCGGATGGAGCAGCGCGTCGCGCGCTCGCGGCGCATCGGCGCGTTGCACGCGCGTACCTACAGCTACGCGCTGGCGCCGCCGGCGAGCACCGAGTCCGTGCTCGCGGTGGAGCAACGGCTGCGCGCGAAGCTGCGAACAATGGAGGAGGTGATCGGCAGCACGGGAGCAGTGTTGCCGGCGCCTGTCGATACGCTGACGCATGTACAAGCCGAAGCAGCGTCCAGCGGAGCGGAGCTGCGCGAACGCATACATCGCTCGATGGTTGCGTGGAGCGATCACGATGGACCGTGCGGCAACTGCTCAAATGGGACCGAGGTCGGCGAGCAGATCGTCGTCGCCTGCGTCGCTGCGCCGCGCCCCGCGATTCTCGCCCTCGCGCTCGACGGCGCCCGCGCAACGCTCGCCGCAGCGATCGACGACGACGAGCTCACCGAGGACGCGACGACCGTCCTTCGCGCGCTGGAGCTCGCCTCGGGCGCAGACGCCGCGCTCGATGATCGCGTGCGCGCCGAGTCTCTCGCGCGCGCCGAGCGGTGG
>JALYSW010000426.1 GCA_030854615.1 Gemmatimonadota bacterium | reverse complement strand
CCAGCGAAGCCCGGCAGAAGAAGGCCGTCGCGGCGCGGCAGCGTAGCGCGCGGGCAGAGCGCAAAGCGCGCTAGTCGCGGCCCCGCCGAATGTCCAAGCAAGATGCCATTGAGCTAGAGGGAACGGTCATGGAGGTGTTGCCCAACGCAACCTTCCGCGTAGCCGTGAACGAGCAGCACAACGTGCTCACGACCCTCGGCGGCAACATGCGCCGGTTCCGCATCCGCGTTCTCGCGGGCGACCGCGTGCGCATCGAGGTCTCGCCCTACGACCTCACCCGCGGTCGGATCATCTACCGCCACAAGAACTAGCCGCCGTTCGTCGGCTAGTCTCCAGCTGCAAGCGCTTCCATCGTCGCGTCGGCAACCGCCGGCAGCCCGAGAGTGAACACGCTCCCCCCGCCACTCCGATCCTGGTACGTCAGCGTGCCGCCCTGCACCATCGCGAGGCGCAGCGCGATAGAGAGCCCCAGTCCAGCGCTTCCCGCATCCGGCGTGCTGCGCTCCGGACGATAGAACGGCTCGAAGATCCGCTCCCGCTCCGCCGCCGGCACGCCCGGCCCGCGGTCCGCCACGGAGATCGCGATCATGTTCCCCGAGCGCGAAAGCTCGATGTCCACCGGCTGGGAGCGCGGTGAATACTTGTGCGCATTCTCGAGCAGATTCACGAGAATACGCAGCGCGTGCACGAAGTCGAAGCGCCCGACGAGCACCGGCTCCGACCACGCGATCGACGTGCGCAGCTCGCGCCCCGCGAACGCCGCCGACACCTGCTGGATCGCTGCGCCCACGACATCCTCCGCCGCGTTGAGCTCCGCGCGCACCGGAAGCTCGCCCGCGTTGAGTCGCGAGAGGTCGAGCAGATCCGCCACCATGCGGTTGAGCCGGTCCGCCTGCTGCTCGATCGTCGCCGCGCGCTCGTCGCCACCGTCCGCGATGTCGTGCGCGAGCGCCTTGATCGTCGTGAGCGGCGTACGTAGATCGTGCGACACCGACGCGAGCAACGCGTCCTTCAACCGGTCCGCCTCGCGCAGCGCCTCGGCGCGCTCGGCCTCAGCTACGAGGCGCACGCGCTCGATGCCGAGCGCCGCATAGTATGCGAGCGCGGAGAGAAATCGCCGAGAGCCGGCATCGAGCACGATCGGCGCATGGTGCCGCAGCACGAGCATTCCCACGGAGCGCGCGTGCACCATGAGCGGCACGACGATGGTCTTCGAATCCGCACCGCGCATCGTGGCATCAGCACTCGGCGCCGTCGGCGCGAGCCCCGCTCCCGCTTGCGCCGCGAGTTCCGGCGCCGCCATCTCGCCCTGCTGCACCCAGATCTCGCACGCGTCCGTTCCGATCGTGTCGCGCACGACCGTCGCGATCGCCGTGAGCGCCTGCGATGCGCTCCCTGTGCTCAGCGTTTCGGCACCGAGTGCCGCGAGGCGGTCGATCTCGTCCGCACGGCGGCTCGCCTCGACGGTCTTCTCGTTGGCGCGCGCGAGGAGTTGCGTCGCCACGAGCGCCGTGGCCGTGAAGGCGATGAGCACCATCCAGTCCGGACGCTTGGAGATCTCGAAGCGTCCGTAGGGCGGCTGGAAATAGAAATCGATTGAGGCGAAGGCGAGGACGGCGAGCGTGAAGCCGATGCCGCGCCCGCCGCCGGAGCTCCCGCCGAGGATGATGAGAAGATAGACGAGCGACACGTGCGCTTCCGTGATCTCTCCCTGCGCGCCGACCATCACCCACGTGGCGAAGAGGAAGAGCGCCGTCCAGACGAACGCCGATGACCACCGACGTCCGAGCGCGTTCATCACCTAGCGCGGTTGCTCGAATCGATAGCCCACGCCAGGCTCCGTGACGATGAGCAGTGGACGAACGGGATCCGTCTCGATCTTGCGGCGCAGATTCGCGACGTGCACGCGCAGGTACTGCTGCGGATCGCCGAAGGCGCGTCCCCACACCGCGTTGAAGATCTGCTGGTGCGTGAGCGTGCGCCCCGCCTGTGTGACGAAGGTTCGCAGGAGCTCCCACTCGATCGGCGTGAGATGGATCGTCTCCGAGCCGCGCCGGAGGGTGCGCGCGGTAAAGTCGGCGATGAGCGATCCGATCTGCATCGGCTGCACGGAGGCGGCGATCTGCGACGCCTGCGCGCGGCGAAGATTCGCGCGGATGCGCGCCGCGAACTCGACGTTGCTGAACGGCTTCGTGATGTAGTCGTCCGCGCCCGAGTCGAGCAGCGAGGCCTTCTCGTGATCCGAGTGTCGCGCGGAGAGCACGACGATCGGCGCGGCGGACCAGGACCTGAGCGCGCGGCAGACATCGATGCCTGCCATGTCGGGGAGACCGAGATCCAGCACGATGAGCGTCGGGCGCGCCGACGTGGCGACCGCGAGCCCCTCGGCGCCATCGGACGCTTCGAGCACCGAGGATACTTCATTGGCGAGCGCGTTCTTCACGACGCGCCGGATCTGTGGCTCGTCGTCGATGATAAGGATCGTGTCAGCCAGCATGTAAGTAGCCTGAAGGTTAAAGGCGAGAACCAATATTGCGTTGGGTATCCCGATGTAAAGCACGACAGTGGAATGATCCGTATCGGCTTGCTACCCGGCTGGGCGAAAGACGCTCCAGAGCCTATCCGACCGGACAGGGTACATGCGCCCGGGGCGGCTTAGACTTCCACGCCGCACCCATTATGTAACGCGTTGGCGCGCGGATCGCTGCAGGCACGCCACGGCCGCGTAGATGCGGAGCAACGTCAACATTTTCCGGACCTGGTCCGGCGCAACCACAGGGAGTTCGAGATGAGCAACGTCGACTTCGCCGCCGAGGCGAGCCAGCTGGAGTCCAAGTGGGCGAAGAACCCGCGATGGAACGGGGTGGAGCGCACCTACACCGCGGAGGACGTGGTTCGTCTGCGCGGATCGGTCAAGGTCGAGCACTCGCTGGCGGCACGCGGCGCGGCAAAGCTCTGGGAGCTGCTGCATAGTAAGGAATACGTTCATACCTTCGGAGCGCTTACGGGCGCCCAGGCCGTGCAGATGGTGAAGGCCGGGCTGCAGGCGATCTACATGAGCGGGTGGCAGGTCGCGGCGGACGGCAATCTCGCCGCGCAGACGTATCCCGATCAGAGCATCTATCCGGTGAATAGCGTGCCTGCGCTCGTGCGCCGTATCAACAATGCGCTCATGCGGGCAGACCAGATCGAGTGGAGTGAAGGGAAGGTCGGGCGCGACTGGCTCGCCCCGATCGTCGCCGATGCGGAAGCCGGCTTTGGTGGACCGATCCACGCGTTCGAGCTGATGAAGTCGATGATCGACGCCGGCGCCAGCGGCGTGCACTTCGAGGACCAGCTCGCGGCCGAGAAGAAATGCGGCCACATGGGCGGGAAGGTGCTCATCCCGACTGCGTCATTCGTGCGCACGCTCAATGCGGCGCGCCTCGCCACGGACGTACTCGATGTTCCGACGCTGATCATCGCGCGCACCGATGCGCTCGCGGCGACGCTGATCACAAGCGACATCGACGAAGCCGACAAGGCGTTCACGACGGGTGAGCGCACCTCCGAAGGCTATTTCCACATTCGAAACGGGATGGACGCGGTAGCCGCGCGTTCGCTCGCGTACGCGCCGTACGCCGATCTGCTCTGGTGCGAGACGGGCAAGCCGGACCTCCACGAGGCGAAGCGGTTCGCGGAGTCGGTGCACGGACAGTATCCGGGGAAGATGCTCGCCTACAACTGTTCGCCGTCGTTCAACTGGTCGCGCAACCTCGACGCGACGACGATCGCGAAGTTCCAGCGCGAGCTTGCGGCGATGGGCTACAAGTTCCAGTTCATCACGCTCGCGGGCTGGCACATGATCAACTACTACTCATTCGATCTCGCGCATCGCTACAGCGCCGAAGGGATGCCGGCGTACGTCGAGCTGCAGAACGCGGAGTTCGCGCGCGAGGCCGATGGCTACACGGGCACCAAGCATCAGCGCGAGGCGGGAACGGGCTACTTCGATCAGGTGCTGATGGCGGTGACGAGCGGCCAGTCGGCAACAGCGGCGCTCGCGGGCTCGACCGAGACGGAACAGTTCCACCTGACGCACAAGTAGGTCTTTCGCAGGAAGACAAACTGAAAGGGCTCGCCGGAGTTTGAACCGGCGAGCCCTTTTTGCAGGCGGCGGAGCGTGCTGAGAACTGCGAAAACTTTGAAGAACAATTGAACGGATGAGAAGCACAGATGGGAACGGATAGCCGCCACTGCAAAATCCGTTCAATCCGTGCTTCCATCCGTTTAATGGTGTCACCAGTTGTTAACGGCTCGAGCCGCACGATCCTTTAAGTCGCGCGCACGCTGGCCGACGACGGAGTAGAAATCGGCGCCGCGGCGGAGCCCGGGATCGCGTTTGCGGACTGCTCGTAGCCCATCATCTTGAGCCGCGCGATTCGCGTCGCCATCGGCGGGTGCGTGCCGAAGAGCTCCGCCATCTTGCCCTCGCTGCTGTTCAGCGCCCGGCCGAGTGGGTCGGCGATGCAGAGGTGCGCGGCACCGCCCTTGATGCTCGTCGTCGGCGCGCTCGCGCTCTCGATCTTCGTGAGCGCGCTCGCGAGCGCAATCGGATTGCGCGTGAATTGCGCGCTCATCGCATCGGCGAGATACTCGCGCTTGCGGCTCACGCCCATCGCGAGCAGCCGAGTGATGAAGGGCGCGAGGATCCAGCTGATGATCCAGATGACGAAGAGCAGGATGACGAGCGGATTCGAGCCGCCCTTGCTGTCGCTGTCGCTGCTCCGGCTGCGTCCGCGCCCGCCGCCGCCGTAAAACATCATGCGCCCGGCGCCGTCGGCGACCAGCGTGACGGCGCCAACCAGCGCCGCGAGCAGGGTCATGAGCTTCACGTCGAGATTCTTGATGTGCCCCATCTCGTGGCCGATCACCGCCTGCAGCTCATCGCGCGAGAGCACGCCCAGGAGCCCCTGCGTCACCGCGATGTTCGAGTCGGACTCGTCGTGCCCCGTCGCGAAGGCATTCGGATCGGGATCGTCGACGATCCAGATGTGCGGCGGTGTGATCCCGGAAGCGACCGACATCTCCTGGACGACGTTGACGAGCTGCGTCTCCTGCGGCGTCGTCGCATCGATGATCTCGCGCGCGCCCGTCGACTTCAGGATGTTCCTCGGCCCCGTGCTGTACGAGTACTTGGCCATGATCGCGCCAATCCCGGTGAGCAGAAAGCCAATCCACGGGAAGACGTGATGATACGACTCGGGCGGCGCGTTCTTCGTCGACAGATAGAAAATGAAATCGCCGCCGAAGCCCAGCCACGCGAAGAACAGGATGAAGCCAATCACCAGCCATCGTGAGCGCCGGCGATTGGCTTCCTGCTGCGCGAAGAGATTGACCTCGTCGCTCACTTCTTGGCGTTCAACGAGAGATCGACCTTCACGACCTCACGCTCCGATGCATCGCTGATCTCCCACAGCTGGGCCGGCGTCGCCTTCGCGAAGCCCGCGACGAGGCTGCCGGGGAATTGCTGCTGACGCGTGTTGTACACCGTCGCCTGATCGTTGTAGAGCTGGCGCGCGAACGCGATCTTGTTTTCGGTCGACGTCAGCTCTTCCTGCAGCTGCGCGACGTTGCTCGTCGCCTTGAGGTCGGGGTACGCCTCCACGACCGCGAACAGCTTGCTGAGCGAGGACGAGAGCTGCCCTTCCGCGGCGGCAGTAGCCTGCACCTGGCCGGCGGTGGGGAGGCTCGTGGTGCCACTCGTGGCCGCGATCGCCTGGTTGCGCGCCGCGATCACGGACTCGAGCGTCTCCTTCTCGAAGTTCATCGCACCCTTTACGGTCTCGATGAGATTCGGAATGAGATCGTGTCGACGCTTGAGCTGGACATCGATCTGCTTCCAGGCATTGAACACCTGGTTGCGCAACCCGATGAGCGAATTGTACACGCCGACGAACCAGAATCCGAAGGCGACGAGGACGACCAACAGGACGATTCCGATCATGTGTCTCCTTGACGGTGTGCACCGTGACGAAAATGCACTGCCTCCACGATGGACGAACGGGACGAAACCAGAGTTCCGCCCCGCAGATTAATACGACATTTTCAGTCGGAAAGTGTCAGACCGTGGGCTGCTTGCGCTTCCTGCTCAAGCGGCCGACGAGCCAGACCATTGGCTCCTTGGTGAGCAGCGGCGTGATCAGCAGCGGAAGCAGGATCAGATTGATCCACACCAGCGCGAGGTAAAACGAGATCAGACCGACACTTACCCAAATGGTGCCCAGCGGGCCGTGTGTTTCCACCGAAATCCTCGTTGAGTATGCGTGCCCTGCTGAATCTATGGTGCCGGCGGCGCGGGAGCCAGTGGAGTTAGACTGTAGAATGATCGATTCGGTACCAGAGCTCGTCAGGCGGACGCTGCGTGGGAAGCGCGCCGTGCTGGCGGTGTCGGGCGGGCGCGACTCGATGGCGCTGCTGCACGCCGCGCACGTACGCGCGCGCGAGAGCATCGCGTGCATCGCGTGCTTCGATCACGGCACCGGCGCGCACGCGACGGAATCGATCGCGCTCGTGCGCCGCACGGCCGCCGCGATGGGGCTCGACTTCGTCACCGAGCGCGCTCCGGT
>JALYSW010000129.1 GCA_030854615.1 Gemmatimonadota bacterium | reverse complement strand
CGCAGCTCGGGGCGCTGCTCCCAGGCTACGTAGTCACGCAACAGCACCACGTTCTGGGCACTATCCGTCCCACCGATGTGCCCCAAAGCCGCCAAACGGCGCCAGGCGCTCGTGCTGAACAGGTTGTGCCGGTCGCGGTGGGTCTGTTGAGTCCAGACGATTAAGCCCACCACAACGCCACCGGCGAACCCCGCTCCGGCCGCCCTCCACGATATGCGCGCCATCACATCTCCCGTCGGGCGGAGAGGGCCTGGGCGATCGTGACACCGTCCGCGTACTCGAGGTCGCCGCCCACGGGGATGCCGCGCGCGATGCGGGAGATCATCGGCACGTGCGTCGCGAGCTGGCGCTGGACGTAGAGCGCCGTGGCCTCCCCCTCGAGGCTCGGATTGGTCGCGATGATGACCTCGCGCACCGTGCCGGGGACGACACGCTCCACCAGCCGGTCGACGTTGAGATCGTCCGGGCCCACGCCGTCGAGCGGCGAAAGCCGGCCGCCGAGCACATGGTAGACGCCGCGGAACTCACCCGCGCGCTCGATCGCCCCGATATCGCTCGCCTCCTCGACGACGCACACCACCGCACGATCGCGACGGCTATCGCCGCAGATGTCGCAGGGATCGTCCTCGGTGAGGTTGGCGCACACGGAGCAGCGATGCACGCGGTCGGAGAGCCCGCCCAGCGCGTCGGCAAGCCTCCGGCTCTGCTCCGGTGGCTGGCGGAGCAGATGGTAGGTGAGCCGGAGCGCAGTCTTGCGCCCGATTCCTGGAAGCCGGGAGAGCTCTGTCGCGAGCTCGTCGATCGCCGACATCAGAAGGGCATCTTGAACGGGAGGTTGAGCCCGCCCGTCACCTTCTGCATCTCCTCGGCAGCCGCCGCGGCCGCCTTCTTCTGCACCTCGGTGACGGCGACGAGCACGAGATCCTCGAGCATCTCGACGTCGGCCGAGCTTACGACGGAGGGATCGATCTGGATGCGCTTGATCTGCCCCTTTCCATCGGCGGTGGCCGTGACCATGCCGCCACCGCTGGTCGCGATGAGGGTGAGCTTCTCCATCTCTTCCTGCATCTGCTGCAGCTTCCCCTGCATCTGCTGCGCCTGCTGCAACATCTTCATGAAATCAGCCATGATGCTCCATAGAAAATCCGCGAGCGGAAACGCAAGCTACCGCGCGTGAGACGGGCGCCGCAACGGACGCGCGCACGATCAATCCATGAGCTCGAGATCGAGCTCGCGGACTGCCGCATCGAGCGACGGATCGCGCCGGCGCAGCGATGAGAGCCGCTCCGCCTTCACCGCCTCCGCGCTGAGTCGGCGCGTCGCGCCCTCGCGCGCAGGGAGCGCGGCGGGGACGCGCACCTTAATGCGCGTCGCGCCCTCGAACATCGAGCCGATCACCGACAACAGCTCCTTCGCGCCGTTCGTGATCGGCTCCTCCATGTGACGGAGGTCGCCCGTGAGCTCGAAGGTGATCTCGCCGCTCGGCGAGACGTCGACGGGCGTCGCGTGCTCGAGCGACGCGACGAGCGTCATCCGCCCATCGGTGCGCAGCCGTGCGAGGAGGGCCTCCCATCGCTCGCGCAGCGCGGCAACGGTGATCGGCGGCCGCTCGGCGGGCGGAGCTGAAACGGAGGATGCTGCGGGTGACGATGTCGGCGCCGATGTGGGCGCCGGGACGCGCGGAGGCGCCACACGCGGCGCACGCGGCGCACCGCGCGAGTCGTCGTCGCCGCTGCTTCCATCGTCCGGCCCGAGCCCGCGCAGAACTTCCTCCAGCGACACCGTGCGATCCATCAGCGCGAAGCGCACGAGCATCGTCTCGACGAGCATCTGCTGCTGCCCGCTGCGACGGAAGCGCGGCTCGAGCTCCGTGATCGCGCTCAGCATCCGCAGGAGGTCGCCCGCGGAGAGGCGTCCCCCGCGCTCGACCAGCGATTCGCGCGTGCGATCCGACAGCTCCGCAAGCCCGCCTGTCTCGTCGCCCAGCGCGAGTGCGAGCGCCGCGCGGAAGATGTCGGCGAGCCCGCCGAGGAACGCGCCGAGATCCGCACCGGCGTCGACGAGCCGCGCAACAGCAGGGAAGATCGCGCCCGCATCGCGCCCCGCGATGAGATCGTAGATCGCGAGATATTCATCCTCGGCGATGAGTCCGAGCGCCTCGCGCACGCGCTCCGCCGTCAGCACGCTTTCGCCGAGGGAGAGCGTCTGATCGGTGAGACTGAGCGCATCACGCATCGAGCCGTCCGCCGCGCGCGCGAGCATCGCGAGTGCGTCCGGCGTCGCCTCGACGTTCTCGGCCGCGAGCACGGCGGCGAGACGCGTGCGCACATCGGCGGGACCGATACGCTTGAAGTCGAACCGCTGGAGGCGGCTCAGCACCGGCGCGGCGGCCTGCGCGATCTTCTGCGGCTCGGTGGTCGCGAAGACGAAGACGACGCGTGGCGGCGGCTCCTCGAGCACCTTCAGCAGTGCGTTCCACGCTTCGCGCGTGAGCATGTGCGCTTCGTCGACGATGTAGACCTTGTAGTGATTGTCGCCCGACGGCGCGTACATCGCGCGTTCGCGCAGATCGCGTGCGTCGTCGACGCCGCGGTTCGACGCCGCATCGATTTCGACGACGTCGAGGCTCGTGCTTCCCGTCCAGATGCGCGTGCAGCTCGTGCACACGCCGCACGGCTCGCCGTCCTCCGTCTTGTGCTCGCAGTTCAGCGCCATTGCGAGCACGCGCGCGAGCGTCGTCTTCCCGACGCCGCGCGGCCCACACAGCAGGTAGCCGTGTGCGACGCGCCCGCGCGCGATCGCGCCCTTGAGCGTGTTGCTGACGTGTGACTGTACCGCCACGTCGGCAAAGCGTTTCGGACGGTATTTGCGGGCGAGCGAGATGTACATGGCGGCGGGAAATGCGAGGAGAGCCCGGCGGTCTACCCGCCAGGCTCTCCTCGACCGGTGCACTGCGAGTGTCGTGTCGCGCGGAACTGCCGCCTTTGGGCGCTCAGCCTTCGCGCGATATCCCAGGTCTGACGAGGCGAGGAACGGCACCTCATGCCGCTGCTACCTTTCGGTCCTGACGGAGTTAGAGGGCGAACTTCCCTCGGGACCTGGGACGCAGGAAATATACGAAATCACCGGGGGCGCGACAATAATCGCAGACCCCGGATTCGGCCGAGCTCAGGGCTTCGACTTGGGCGTAGTCGTCACGGACGCGTGCGGAACCACCACCATGCTCGTCTCCTTCTTCACCACGATCGTGGGCGTGACGGTCATGATCGTGTCCTTGGACATCTCGACCCTCGGCATCTTCACCGTATCGGTGTTCGTCTCCATGCGCGGCGTCTTGACCACTAAATCGCCATCGGCGTTCTTACTACATGCGGTGAGCGAGCCTGCGGACACCACGAACAGGGCAGCGACTACCAGGCGGACATTTTTCACGGGCGCGACTCCAGTTGGGTATGGCCCATTACGGAGCAACGTTCGAGCCAACCTCAGCCTTCGAACGTCTCCCTCTGAAGCCGCCGCGCGCGCCTTAGCTCGTAGACCTGCCCTACCTCGCCGCCGAGGATGAAAATGAGCGCAGCGTAATAGACCCAGAACACAACGATCACGATTCCGGCGAGCGTCCCCGCGTACAGACTCGACGGGTTGAACGATCCGATGTAGGTGGTAAAGAGCTGCTTGGCGAGCTCGAAGAGGACGCTCGTGAACACTGCTCCTATCAGAGCCGCCTGCCACCGAATTTTCCTGCTCGGGAGGAACCTGTAGAGCGAGAAGAACATCCCGAGGATGAACGTCAGTGCGAGCGCGTTTCCGAACCAGTACTCGAGCGTGATGCGGAAGGTCTTCCCTGTCGTGAGCGCGGCGAGCGCTTTCCCCGTCGCGATCTTCATGTACGCCGAGAGTACGGCGTAGGCGACGAAGAGCACCGTGGAGACGATCGTGATGCGGATGTCGAACAGCTTCCCCTTGATGAAGTCGAGTCCCTGCTCGATGTCGAACACCTCGCCGAGCACGGAGCGCAGCGTGCCGAAGAGTCGCGTCGAGAACCAGATGAAGGCGATCGCGCCGAAGAGCCCGACGGAACCGCGCGCCGTGATCACGCCATCGAGCATCTTGTGCAGCTGCACGTCGCCCGTATCGGCGTGCGGCGGCATCAGGTTGTCGATGAAGGCCCAGACGGTGCTCGACGACTGCTCCGGCGACTGGTTGAGCACGTAGCCGAGCCCCGAAAGCAGGAGCAGCGTGAACGGGACGGCGGCGAGCAGGAGGTTGAACGCAATGCCGCCGGCGAGAAACGAAATGTCGTCTTCGCCGGCGACATCCCAGAGACGACGCGCGTAGTCCTTCACCGCCCACCAGAATCGGAGGGGGAACGAGCGAACCGTCATCCGGTTGGGGTACCGGTCGCGCGGCCGTTAGCCGACGTGCGGTTCGCCGGAATCGGAATCCGGGGGCGGGTTAGCCGCGCGACGCGCCGTGCGCGACACATCCGCGCCCGCCTGGTACGCCGCCTTGGTCTCCGCCAGCCGCGCCTCGAGCTCCTGCCGTGCCTGCGCCGCCGCCTCGCGCCCCGCGCGAATTGCCTCGGTCGCCTGATGCTTCTTGATGTCGATCGCCTGGCGAGCCGAGTCGATCGTGCTGCCGACCGAACGCTTCGCCTTCGCGTAGCGATCGACGACGGTATCGCTCAGATCGCCAGCGACGTCCTTCGCGGCCTCCGTCATCTCGCCAGCCTTGCGCTTGATGTCGCGGCGGGTCTCCTCGCCGGACTGCGGCGCCAGCAACAGCGCGATCCCCGCCCCGATGGCGGCGCCGAGCAGAAAGGATCCGAATGATCCGCCGCTCTGCTCCTCGATCACGTAATAGCGTTCGTCCTCGTCTTCCTCGTGTCGCGACATACAGACTCCTGGCTGTTACCGACGCCCCTTGGCCTTCCCTTTCGCCTTCTCCGTGCCCTTCTCCTTTGCCGTGGCGCTTTTGGACGCGGGCTTGCTCGCGCCATTCGCCCCACCTTTCCCATCTGCCCTCGCCACCGGCTTTTCGCCCGGGCCAATCAGCGATCCCAGCTCGGCGCGGAGCTCGCCCTCCGAAACGCCGAGGGTGTGCGCGGTGCGCTCGACATCGCCGCCGGTAGCCGAGAATGTTCGCAGCAGCAGCTGACGTCTTGCATCGGCAAGGGTTGCGCCCACGGTGAGCGTGACCGTCGTCTGACTGTTGTCTACCTGCGCGCGGAGGCGGCGCGGGATGATGTCCGCGGTACCGATGGTCGCACCCTTCGACATGATAACCGCACTTTCGATCGTGTTGCGGAGCTCGCGTACGTTCCCCGGCCAGTTATGGCGGAGAATCCACTCTATGGCGTCGTCTTCGAATGCGTTGATCTTCTTGTTGTTTTCGCGCGAGAAGCGGCTGAGGAACTCCGCGGCGAGGAGCTTGATGTCCCCGACGCGATCACGAAGCGGCGGAAGCTCGATCTCGACGACGGCGAGACGGTAATAGAGATCTTCGCGAAGCTCCCCGTCCTCGAGCGCCTGCGTCAGATTCTTGTTGGTGGCGGCGACGACGCGGATGTCGACCGGGATCTCCTTCTTGCCGCCCAGCCGACGTACCGAGCGCGACTCGAGGGCGCGGAGGAGCTTGACCTGGATGTCGGTGGCCATCTCGCCGACTTCGTCGAGAAAGAGCGTGCCTCCATCGGCCATCTCGAAGGCGCCGGGCTTCTCATTCGTCGACCCGGTGAAGGCGCCCTTTTCGTGGCCGAAGAGCTCGTTCTCCAGGATGTCCTTGGGAAGCGCGGCGCAGTTCAGCGCGAGGAAGGGCCCTTTCGCGCGATCGCTCTTGTGATGGATTGCACGCGCAACGAGCTCCTTCCCCGTGCCGCTCTCGCCGAGGATGAGGACGGAGGCGCTGGACGGAGCAACGGCGTCGAGGATGCCGTAGACCACACGCATCGCTTCGGACTGGCCGGTCAGCTCACCGTAGTGCGTGAGCGTCTTGATCTCAGTGGTGAGGGCGCGATTCGTCCGCTTCAGCTCGAAGCTTTCGAGTGCCTTCTTGATCAGCGCCTTGAGCTCGCTGAGCTTCTCGGCGTTGAGCGGCTTCTCGATGAAGTAGAAGGCGCCACCGTCGGTGACGGCGTCGACGGCGGAGCGGATCGTGCCCTGCCCCGAGATGACGATGCACTCCGTGGACATCTCGCGCTGACGAATCTCCCGGAGGAGCGCGATGCCGTCGACCTTCGGCATTTTCAGATCGGCGAGGACGACGCCAAAGGGCTCGGCGATCAGGCGCTCGAGCGCGCTCTGGCCATCGCTGGCGATCTCAGTGTCGTAGCCTTCGTCGCGAAGAATGGCACTCAGCCCTTCGGTGATGGCGCGTTCATCGTCGGCGATCAGAATCTTGGCGGTCATGTATGCGAATCGACTCCAGCGCGCGCGAGCGCGGGGAACAGGAGAGCTGTTTCGTCTTCATCGGAGCTGAGCCGAATCTCGTGCTCAGCGGCAAGCCGTTCCATTTTGCCGGCGATGGGACGTCCGGCACCGCCGATCATCCGCAAAGAAATCATTCCGTCGGAATCGCCGAGCTGTCCGGTGACTTCGAGGTTTGATCCTATGGTGACGTCCAGCGCCTCCGCCAGGAGTGCGCGGACGGCGTCGCCCTCGGCTTTTACGAACAGCTGTTCCGCGCCGTAATCCAGTGCGAGCGAACCGCCGGCCGCGACGGCAATGGCGCCGTAGAGCACCGCGAGCGGCTGAAGTGCAATGCGCAAATCTATCGGTGTGGGGAGGGGGCGCGCCAACGCGAGGAGGGCCTCGACGAGCGGAATGGTGCGTTCCAACTCGGTAACGGCGGCGGCAGCGTAGGGTGCGATGGCCGATCCATCGGTTCCAGGGCGCAGAGAGCGGGAGCGGGCGACCTCGAGATTCAGCGCAAGTCCGTTGAGCGGATTCTTGAGTTCGTGGGCTGACCGGCCAGCCAGTCTCCCGAGTGCGGAGAGCCAGAGGGCCGGGGCGTCGCTTACCGCCTCATTCGCCAGCGTCCGGATCGTCGGGCGCGGCCTCCACCGTGACGCCTCCCGAAGTGCGGCGGCGCTGGACGGGCGCCTTCACGAAGCGCGTCACCGCGTCCGACGTGCCACCGATGCGAAGCTGCTCGAAGAGGAAGCTGAAAGTCTTGTCGTACGCCGCCGCGACCTTCTCCTTCACATCCTCCGGCAGATCCCAGAGATCCTTCTTGAAGGGTCCGAGGGCCTTCTTGCGGCTCTTGTAGTAGAACTGCTCGTCGGAGTCGCCCTTTTTGCGCTCCTCGCTCGCGTTCTCGTCGAGCCACTTGTAGATGCGGGCGCGCAACTCGGCGGGCATCTGCTCGAAGAGGATGTTCTGGAAGTTCGTCGCGAGATGAATCTCCGCCGTCTCGATGCGCGGGAAGTTGTCGAATGCGCTCTCGGGGAGCGTCGAGGCGCCGTGCTGCACTGCGCCCGCCATTCCGTACTCGTCGCGAGCGACCCTGGAGAGTGCCTCGAGCGCTTCGAGGTCGAGCTTCACGTCGGCTATTCCGCCGTCGGGAAGTACGACACCGCCGTGCGACGTTCCCGTCTGCACGGAGATCTTGGAGAGGCCGCCCGCACCGGGCATACGCTTCTCGAGCGACTGCACGAAGCCGCCCATGAACGCGCGGAGCTCGGGAACGGTGCTGTTCTGCGTGCCGACCTCGCCGATCTCACCACCGATCGAGATCGTCACCCCCTCGGGCTCGATGGAACGCACGTACGCGGCGATCTCCGCCGCGGTCTCGTAGTTGAGCTCCTGCTGCGCGTCGAGCGTCGGCAGATGAATGTCGACGAGCGTCGACGTGTCGACATCGATGTTGTAGAAGCCGGCACTCACCGCCTCGAGCGCGAGCTGCTTTACCGCGGCGACCTCGCCCGTCGGATCGGCGGCGAACTTCTTCGCATTCACCTGGAAATGATCGCCCTGAATGAACACGGGGCCGCGGAAGCCCTCGCGTAGCGCGGCCGCGAGCATCACCGTGACGTACTCGGATGGGCGCTGTGCGGTGTAGGCAATCTCGGAGCGCGCGATCTCGAGGATGAACGCGCCGGCGTGCATGCGCACGGCGGTGCGGAAGATCGCGCGCGCGGTGTCGTACGACATGCCGCGCACGTTCATCGCGGGGACGGTAAACCCCTTCACGTCGCCACGTCCACGGGCGGCATAGAGATCGTGAATGGAGGCAGGGCGCACGCCGACGGCCTGCGCCATCTCCCAGATCATCCAGTTCGCGTGGTCCTTGGCCTGTCCCTTGCCGAAGACGGCGTCTCGCACCAGTGTGTCCATCTTCGCGGTGCGCAACGCGTCTTCGTTGCGGATGGTGAGCCGTCCCTGCTGCACGTCGATGTCGTCACCGAATGCGCTCGCCGACGCCGTTCCCTGAGCCTGCATTACTCCTCCGAAGTCGTCGTCTCCGATGCCCCGAGCCGGGGTGGCGGAAGATGCAGGAAAGTCGCCAACCCTACGGCGCGAGGCAAGGGCGGGCACCCGCGTATCACGCGATGTGGACGGTCAGTCCATCGTACGCGGGGACGAGCCCCGGTGGGAGCGCCGCTTCGAGCTTGGCGTGGAAGTTGTCGTGCGTCAGGTGCGTGAGATACGTGCGCTCCGCGCCGACGACGCGCGCCGTCTCGATCGCTTCGGGGACGCTCATGTGTGTGGGGTGCTCCTTCCAGAACAGCGCGTTGAGCACCAGCACCTGCACGCCGCGCAGCGTCTCGATCGCCGCGGGAGGGAGGAGCTTCGCATCGGTGACGTAGCCGAGCGCACCAATGCGATAGCCGAACACCGTCGTGTGCCCGTGCGGCACCGCGAGCGGCGTCACGCGCTCCCCGGCGATCTCGACGGGGACTCCCGCCTCGAGCGTCGTGAGCTCGCCCTGGGGCTTCGTGGTGCCGGGAATCGGGCGCATCCGATCGTCGAAGATGTAGGCAAAGCGCTGCTCCAGCGTGTGCACCGTCTCCGCCGGCCCATACATGCGGAGCGCGGACCTGCTCCGCACCGAGAGGGCGCGCACATCGTCGATCCCGTGGATGTGATCCGCGTGCTCGTGAGTGAACAGAATCGCATCCACACGGTCGACATGATTCGCGATCAGCTGCAGCCGAAGCTCGGGAGGCGTGTCGATGAGGATCCGCTTCCCCGCATCGGTCTCCACGAGCGCACCACTTCGCGTGCGCTTGTCGCGCGAATCGTCGCTCGTGCACACCTCGCACCGGCATCCGATCTGCGGCACACCGAAGCTCGTTCCGGTGCCGAGGAAGGTGAGCTTCACACCACCTCGACGCGGAGGAAATTGGTGGTTCCCGGCACGTCCCACGGAACGCCCGAGGTCACGACGACGCGATCGCCGGGCTTCGTGAGCCCCCTGCGCTCGATGACTGTGCGCGCGTTCGCGAACATCTCCTCGTAGTTCGCCGCGCGCGGTACCAGCTCGGGGATCACGCCCCACACGAGCGCGAGCTGGCGGTACGTGCGCTCGGTGTCGGTGAGCACGAGGATCGGCACACCGGGCCGGTGCGACGCGATGATCCGCGCGGTAAAGCCGCTCTTCGTGAACACGACCACCAGCGGCGCGCCGAGCGACTTCGCCGCGGCCGTCGTCGCGGAGGCAATCGCATCCGCCGTCGCGACGTGGCCATCGACATCCGCGGGAACCTCGAAGGTCACGTGCGGGAGAGGGCGCCGCTCGATCTCGAGGATAATGCGCGTCATCGCCGCAACGGCGAGCTGCGGGTAGGCGCCCGCCGCCGTCTCGGCGCTCAGCATCACGGCGTCGGTGCCATCGAGGATCGCATTCGCGACATCGCTCGCCTCGGCGCGCGTCGGACGCGGGTTCGTCACCATCGACTCGAGCATCTGTGTGGCGGTGATCACCGGGCGGCCGAGCGCGTTGCAGACGGCGATGATGCGCTTCTGCGCGATCGGCACTTCCTCGAAGGGAAGCTCGACGCCGAGGTCGCCGCGCGCAACCATTACGGCATCGGAGGCCTCGACGATGCTGCCGATGGCCGCGAGCGCGGTGTCCTTCTCGATCTTCGCCACCACGAGCATCCCGACCGGAATCAGCAGCCGCAGCGACGAGATGTCCTCGGCGCGCCGCACGAAGGAAAGCGCGAGGTAGTCGAGCTGCTGCTCGACGGCGAAGGTGATGTCAGCGCGGTCCTTCTCGGTGATCGACGGCGCGGAGACCTGGACGCCGGGGAGATTGATTCCCTTGTGGCTGCGCAGCCGTCCGCCGTGCACGACGCGCGCGCGCACCCGGGTGCCCGTGATATCGAGCACGACGAGGTCGATGAGGCCGTCATCCACGAGGATGCGATCACCGACGTGCACATCGTGCGCGAGCGCCTCGTACGTGACGGGGACATCGCCCTCGGCCTCGCTCCCCTCGGGGGCGAGCACGATGTCGTCGCCCGTGCCGAGCTCGACCGGCTGCGCGAGATCGCCAAGGCGAATGCGCGGGCCCTGCAGATCGCCGAGGATCGCGACGGGACGCGTGAGCGCGGACGAGAGCGAGCGCACGAGCGCGATCGTCGCGGCATGCTCCTCGTGCGAGCCGTGCGAGAAGTTGATGCGTGCGACATCGAGCCCGGAGATCATCAACGACCTGATGACGGATTCCGACGAGGATGCGGGTCCGAGCGTACACACGATCTTCGTGCGTGGTATCGGTGAGGCCAAGATCAGGTCCGGTGGTGAGAGAATCGGCAGATGTATGCGGCGCCCGTGTATGCGGTGAACGACCGTCTTAACGCCCGAGCGCCGCGGACGTCTCATCCGCAGATCACGGAAGCCACTCACAAATCTAGCGGAGGATCGTCATATGCCGACCGGACGTCGCTTCACCACCCTTGCCACGGTCCTCGCCATGGGCGCGATCGTGGGCGCAGTCGCCTGCAGCTCGGACGCGTCCGTCGCCCCTGGAAACCCGGTGGCAGACAGCGAGATCGACCAGACCGTCGCCAGCGATGTCGGCGAGAGCTTCGCGGACAATGTGGGGCAGTATCAGGAGAATGAGAGCTTCGAGGAGAGCCTGAGCAGCGGCTCATTCACGTTCATGGCCGGTGTCAGCGGCGCCGGTGCGGGCCCGCGCTCGCGTACGGTCACCTGCGGCGGTCCTGATTCGAGCGGCTGGTACTCGTGCATCGCGTACACGGCCCGCGGACTCACCATTACTCGCGAAGTTCGCTTCTGGAGCGGCGGCAGCTATGCACTCGGCTGGGGGACCGGCTCGGTCATCGACTCGACGAACCACAGCTGGACGAAGAGCGGGACGTTCGAGAGTGCGGTGAAGCCCGGGAAGATGTTCTCCATCAACGAGTCGGCCGCTGCATCGATGGTCGTGACGCACTCGACGCCGGCACTGCACACGTGGAATGGCGCGGCGAGCGTGAACGACAGCAGCACGTATTCGGTGAACAACCTCACGCGCATCTTCGCCTACACGGCGGCGGATACGGCGGCGGCGCTCACCTTTACGATGCCACGCTCGGCGAATCCGTACCCGGCGTCGGGCTCGATCTCACGAAATCTCACGCTTCACGTCACCGCAGGCGCCTTCGACAAGACGATCACGCGCTTCGCGAAGGTGACCTTCGATGGCAGCACGATCGCCGTGCTGCAGGTTGGTGCGCTGACGTGCAGTCTGGATCTCGTGACGGGCGTGGTGTCGGGCTGCCACTAGCCCTGGCACTGCGAGTCGTACCACGGAACAGGTCAACAACTGGTGGAACGAATTGAACGGATCAGAGGCACGGATTCAACGGATAACTGCGAGTCGAGCCAATCCGTTAGATCCGTGCTTTCATCCGTTCAATCGTTTTTCATTTGGTTGACGCCCCTATTCCGGCGCGGCGGCAGCCACGGATACGACTACTGCGCCGTGACTGCAACGCCGAGGGTGCGGCGCTTGGATTCGAGGCCCGCGATCAGGGTGTCGAAGGACTTTTCGAAGCTTGCGAGGCCTTCGCGCAGCAGCGTGTCTGTGATGTCCGCGAGCGGGATGCCGAAGTCGTGGAGCTTCGCTACGAGCGCACGCTCGGCACCGATGTTCGTGTCGACCGTGCGCTTGGTCTCGCCGTGGTCGGCGAAGGCCGCGATCGTCGCCGGCGGCATCGTGTTCACCGTGTTCGGGCCGATGAGATCTTCGACGTAGACCACGTCACGATAGGCCGGGTTCTTCGCGCTCGTGCTCGCCCAGAGCGGGCGCTG
>JALYSW010000119.1 GCA_030854615.1 Gemmatimonadota bacterium | reverse complement strand
TCGCAGCGGCTCGAAGGCGAGAACGAGATTCTGCGTGGCGAGGGTGCGCCCGAGATCATCGCCGACTCGCCGCGCATGCGACCTGTGCTCGAGCTGATGTCCCGCGTCGGGCCATCGGACGCGAATGTCCTCATCGGTGGGGAGCACGGAACGGGGAAGGAGCTCGCGGCGCGATGGATGCACGCAATCTCGCCGCGCCGCAACCATCCGTTCGTCGCGGTGAACATGGGCGGGCTCTCGGAGGGTGTGTTCGAGAGTGAGCTCTTCGGGCACGTGAAGGGATCGTTCACCGACGCGAAAGCCGACCGCATGGGCCGCTTCGAGCTCGCGGATCGTGGCACCCTGTTCCTCGACGAGATCGGGAATCTCCCGCTGCACCAGCAATCGAAGCTGCTGCGCGTGCTGCAGGCGGGTGAGGTCGAGCGGGTCGGCGATGCGCGTCCACGCAAGGTAGATGTGCGCGTGCTCGCCGCAACGAACGTCGATCTGCACGCCGAGGTGGCGGCGGGACGCTTTCGCGAGGATCTGCTCTTCCGGCTCAACACCATCGAGATCCAGCTCCCGCCGCTGCGCGAGCGCCGCGACGACGTCGCGCCGCTCGCGAACTTCTTTCTGCGCAAGCATGCCACGCGCTACGGGAAGCCGCTCACGTCGTTCGACAACGCAGCGATGCAGGCGCTGCTCGAGCACCCGTGGCCCGGCAACATCCGCGAGCTCGACCACGTCGTCGAGCGCGCGGTGCTTCTTGCGCAGGGAGAGCAGGTGCGCGCGATCGATCTCGCCTTGCGTACGAGCGCCACAATGGGCTCGAAGACGGAGGAGGTGACGCTCGAGGAGGCCGAGCGCGTGTTGATTCAGAAGGCGCTCTCGAGATATGATGGGAACGTGAGCCACGCAGCGAAGGCCCTCGGAATCAGCCGCAGCGCGCTCTACCGGCGCCTGGCGGTGCATGGCCTCTGACCACCGGCGCCGGCGCAGGAGGCTGACGCACGAGTCGAGGGTATTCTGGCTGGCGCTCTTCGCCGGCGCAGCGGGAAGCGGCGCGACGATTCTGCTGCTCTGGTTCGGCGATTACGACAGCAAAGTGCGCTGGACGATCACGCTCTTCGTGCTGGTATGGTGGATCTCGTTCGCGATGGCCGCGCGTGAGCGGGTGGTCCGACCGCTGCAGACGATCTCGAACATGCTCGCGGCGCTCCGTGAGGGCGACTTCTCCACGCGCGCACGTGGCGCGCGCGACAGCGACGCGCTCGGCCTTGCGCTGCTCGAGGTCAACATGCTCGCCGCGACGCTACGATCGCAGCGGCTGAGCACCGTGGAGGCGACGTCGCTTCTGCTCACGGTGATGGAGGAAATCGACGTTGCGATCTTCACCTTCGATGGCACACACCGGCTCAAGCTTCTGAATCGCGCGGGCGAGCGTCTCCTCGCACAGCGAAGCGAGCGACTGCTCGGCCACACGGGCGCGGAGCTCGGCCTCGAGGAGTGCCTGAGCGGCGATGCGATCCGCACCGTCGATACGATGTTTCCGGGCGGCGGCGGACGTTGGCAGCTCCGTCGCACCACCTTCCGGCAGAATGGCCAGCCGCATCAACTGGTGGTGCTGTCGGATCTGAGCAAGGCCCTTCGCGACGAAGAGCGCCTGGCGTGGCAGCGTATTATTCGCGTGCTCGGCCACGAGATCAACAACTCGCTTGCTCCGATCAAGTCGATCGCCGAGAGTCTGCAGGCGCTCGTCGATGCGCCGGTACGCGATGCGGAAGCCGAGGAGGATGTTCGGCAGGGGCTCTCTGTGATCTCGAATCGCGCGGGGTCGCTCAGCCGGTTCATGACGTCGTACGCGATCCTTGCGCGCCTACCCGGCCCGCGTCACGATGCCGTGGAAGTGCCGTCGTGGGTGCAACGCACGGCCAAGCTGGAGACGCGGCTTCACGTCGACGTGCACGAGGCGGAGTCGATCCGCATCGTCGGCGATGGTGACCAGCTCGATCAGCTCCTGATCAATCTCGTGCGCAATGCTGCGGATGCAGCGCTGGAGACGGGCGGCGGCGTGTCAGTTGGATGGCAGGAGAGCGGTGCGTGGCTGCAACTGTGGGTGCGGGACGAGGGATATGGCATCGCGGACAGCTCGAACCTGTTCGTGCCCTTCTTCACGACGAAGCCGGATGGCTCGGGGATCGGGCTCGCGCTGAGCCGACAGATCGCGGAGGCGCACGGCGGCACGTTGACGCTCGAGAATCGCGCG
>JALYSW010000112.1 GCA_030854615.1 Gemmatimonadota bacterium | reverse complement strand
GATCATGCGGATGCGCACGTTCCAGTTCACGCCAGTGACGTAGTTGCCGGCGTTGTTCGTCGCGCCGATGGTGCCGGAGACATGGAGCCCATGATTCGCGATGTTCTCGGGCGCGTAGCAACCGTTCGCATTGTCGGCGACGACGGCGATCGGCATCGTCGGATCGGGGTCGGGGCCTGGCGTCGCATCGCCGTCGAAGCGGTAGATGTAGGGGCCGCCATCGCAGCGCGGATACGGACCGCCCGCAGTCGCGGAATCGTCCTCGACGAAATCATAGCCGCCCGCCATGTCGAGATTCGGCACGAGATCGGGGTGTTGATTGATCCCGTCATCGATGACGGCGACGGTGACCGCGGCAGCGCCGGTGTCGGGGATGGCCCATGTGCGCGGCGCGTCGATCATGTTGTAATGCCAATATTGAATCCGGCTCGCTCCTGCGCCCGCGAAGCGCAATCCCTCGGCGCCCGGCGTCGTGGATGCGCGTGCGTCGCGGAGCTGATTCATCATCGCCTGCGTGAGCTTGACCCTCGACTCCGGTCCGCGGCTCATCAGTCGATCCAGGCTAACCGACGCGATGGCGGGATCGGCGCGAAGGGCACTCATGACCGCCTCGCGCGACGCTTCGTCGCGCAGGCGAAGGCGTGCGGCGCCAATCGTCGGCGAGACATCGGTGACCACGAACATCGACGCGGATGGATGAGCGGCGAGACGCGCGCGGATGGTCGTGCCGACTTCGCGTGCATCGGCGATCGAGCGAACGGACATCGCGCTCGCGCGCCCGCCGCTCAGTGCCTCACTGCGGAAGATCACGTTGATGCGTGGGTGCCTGCCGCGGAGGGTGGTGAGATTCGCGAGCGGCGCGCGTCCGTGCGCGCCGACGAGGTTCTCGGCAGGAATGCGTGCCTCACCCGGATTGATCGTCACGTGTCCGGAGATGCTGCGCGACGAGTTGTGCGTGGAGTCCGAGCAGGCGGTCGCGACGGTGAACGCACCGGCGATGACGATTGCTCGCGCAAGCGAACGGGAGAGGGCGGCCATGCAAACCTCGGGACGACAGGAAATGGACGAGCGGATGGAGCAACTCGTGGTCCATTGGGCGGGCGCCCAATTTGACGCCGGAACGATGCATCCTCGACCGCGGTCCGGCAAGCAAGACGACGTGGCGCGTCATGGCTGGCGTGCGCCTTGCTCGCGAAAGGTTCATACTTCCGGATTGCATGCACGATCAACCATTGCGAGCGAGGATGTTCACCCATGGCAACGCGGAAGAAGAGCACGCGCGAATACGGGAAGGCGGCAGGCGAGAGTGTCGAACGCGCCATGAAGAAGCGCAGCAAGGGAACGCTGCGGAGCGGGAAAGGAGGAAAGGGCGGGAAGGTGACGAGCAGGAAGCAGGCGATCGCGATCGGGCTGTCCGAGGCGCGGAAGAAGGGCGCCAAGGTGCCCGCGAAGCGCAAGACGACCGGTGGGCGAAAGAAGACGGCGTCGAAGCGAAAGTAGGGTATTCGATGCGAAGGGCCGCGACGTGTGTGCGTCGGGGCGCTTTGTGCGCAGAGGAGATTTTATTCGCGGAGGCCGGTACACGCGCTATGTTCGGGGATACCCCAGCGGACCCAGCGATGACTCTTCGATCAATGACCCGGTGTGCAGCGATGGTTGCGCTCATGGCGGGCGCGTCACGAATGGCGGCACAGGCGCCGGCGGCCAAGTCCGGCTCGATCGGGATCATGGGCGGCGCGACGTTCCCTCGCGGCTCCGACTTCACGGCCATCTCGAAGACCGGGTGGAACGCGGGCGCGCTCATTCGACTCGGCGTGCCCGCCTTTCCGCTGAGCTTTCGCATCGATGGGCAATGGCACCAGCTCGCGGGCAAGTCGACGGTGCAGCCGGATGTCGGGGGATACCAAACGGATTTGCGCATCATCGATGGCACGGCCGACTTCGAGTGGGCCGTCGGCGGAGCGTCGGCATCGAACTTCTATCTCATTGGCGGCGGAGGCATCTACAAACTCCGCGGGAAGACGCTCGTGACGCCTGGAAACACGTCGGGCGGAACCGAGTCGACGGTCACAGAAAACGCGACGAAGTTCGGATGGAACGCAGGCGCGGGCTTCCGCTTCCGGATGGCCACCTACGGTCTGTTCATCGAGGCGCGGTACCACTCGGTGAGTGGCGGACACTCGGTCGACGGATCGTCGAGCACGAAAGCGCTGCATTTCATTCCGCTGGATATCGGAATCACACTGTAAAGCGGAGCCGCGGCTCAGTGCGTTGGGATCCGATCGAGAAACTCGAGCACCGCGCGATTGAACAACGCCGGCTGCTGCAGCGGCGCGAAGTGGGACACACCATTCAGAATCACCAGCTCGGCGCCTGGGATCGTGTGCGCGAGATACTCGGCGTGCTCGCGCGTGATGAATTCGTCGTGCTCGGACTGTGCGATGACGACGGGCACGCTGATCTCCGCGAGATCGGCTGCGGTGTAGTTGGGAGCCGTGTTCATCATTAGCGTGACGGCATCGACGAAGGCGCGAAATTCGCTCGGCGTCGCGGAGAGGCGCGCGTAGTCCATCGCGTGGCGGCTGAAGCATCGGTCGAGCAGCGGACCAGGCGTCAGCGGCCGAACGCCGCTTGCGTTCATGTTGCAGGCGAAGAAGAAGACGCGGGATACGCGCGACGGATGCTTGTGCGCGAGGATGAGGCTCGTACACGCACCGTCGCTCCAGCCGACGAATGCGGCGCGCGCGATGTGCAGCCCGTCCATGACGGCTACGACATCGGTAGCCATCAGATCGTACGAGTACGGTTGCGTATCGCGCGTGCTGCGACCGTGACCGCGACTGTCGATGAGCACGACGCGATAGCCGCTGTCGACGAGGGCCGGAAGCTGGTAGCCCCAGTTGCCCGCGTGACCGAGGCCGCCGTGCAGCATGATGACCGGCGGACCCGAGCCGTACGAGGCATACCTGATGCGGGCACCGTCATGCGCGATGAAGCCTTCGTCGCGAGATGCCGGGAGCGGCGGAGCGCCGTGCGCCGCGAACGTCGCGAGATCGTCATCGAAGGCGTCGTCGCTCAACTCAACAGGCCTTCGATCTGACGCGCGCAGATCGCCGCGAGCTTGGCTGGCGACGCACCCTTCGCGACGGGATCGCGGAGTAACTCGGCGACGCAAATCAGACTCGCGCCGATTGCCGCGCTGAACTGCGCTTCCTGCGCGAGGTCGAGCAACTCGGCGCGGCTGCGGTCTCCGAGGTGGCGCGTGAGCTCCGCGCCGACGCGATCTGCGAATTCCATGGGGTCGGTAGCCATGCGGATGCTCCTATGCTCGGGAAGATGAGGTAGTGGTCTTTCCACTTCGCACCGCGCGGTGAGCTTTCGGCAGCGATCACCTTTCGTAGAAAACCGAGTGCGAGGACGACATCACAGGCCGTGGATCCTACTCCTTCTTCAGTGCGTAAAAGCCGTCCAGCCCGTTCGCGAGAATTCGATCTGATGCGACTTCCGAATAGCCCCAAAAACTCCTGCCCTGTTGTCCTACGCCGGTACGCCACAGCACTGAGCCGGTTAACGGGTTGATGGCAATAAGCTCGCTGCTCGATAGCACTGCGATCTGCGCGTCGGCAGCCACATGATTCGCCAGGGAAGCACCGGTGACGAGAGAGGTCCAGAGGATCGTCCCCGATTGGACATCGAGTCCGGTCGCTGTTCCGGAGCTGGAACTGGCAATGACTACGTTATTTGAGAGACCAAGCGCACGAAAGTCTTCCACCGGGTAGTTGGCCACTTGCGGCGCTGTCCAGCGTAGCGCTCCCGTAACAGCATCATCCAATCCATAGATCTGGCCATCCGCGGCCGGCGCAACCACAACGCCGTCAGCGACGACCGCTCCACCATCGCAGAATGCCTCGAGATCGGAACGGATCGGGGAAAAGTCGTGAGTCCAAAGCAAATGCCCTGTCGCGGCATCGAGTGCTGCAAGTCCGCCGGTGACCGGGGTTGTTCCGTACCAGAGTCCAACGGAAACCTCGCCCCCACTCTGGACGGGATCGAATGTCGTAGTTTGCACGCCCACGGGACCCATCAGCTGCGTCACCCACACGGGAAGCCCGGTGTGACTATTCAGGGCGCAGACGCGACCGAAAAAAGAACTCGCGTAGATTGTGCTCCCGCCGGTCGCGAGCGCGTGTGTGCCTGTCTCGTCGTCGTCACTCGCTCGAAAGCTCCATGCGAGGGCGCCAGTGTTACGATTGAACGCGAAAATGTCTAGGTCGCCTACTGCCACGACATCGCCTGCAACTACAGAATTGAATCCCGCTGGTCTTCTCCCCGGAAACTGGTCCAGTGGGCCACACATTTTGAGCCTAATTTAGAGCTGGCCAAAAGCCTCGCGCGGCGAGGCGGAGGACAGCACAATGCGCACGAGCAAATACACGGCGGAGCAG
>JALYSW010000111.1 GCA_030854615.1 Gemmatimonadota bacterium | reverse complement strand
TACATCACGACGCCGGGGCAGGCGCTCGCGTACAAGACGGGGGAGCTCAAGATCAAGGAGCTGCGCGCGTACGCGGAGCAGCAGTTAGGGGAGAAGTTCGACGTACGGGAGTTTCATGATCAGGTGTTGGGGCAGGGCGCGCTGCCGCTGGACGTGCTGGATACGCGAATCAGGGCGTGGGTGGCGGAGCAGAAGACGAAGGCGTGATGGTGCGCTTCCGGAAGGCTGATGTGCACCTCGTAGGGGTTCGGTCGTCACCCTAGAGGTGGTTCAGCTTCCCGAACGAGGGCATGCCATGCGGCAGTCATTGGGAATAGTGGCGATTCTCGCCGCGGTTTCGTCGATCATAGTCAGCGCGAGCGGCGCACAGATGGCTACAGCGGATAGCTCCCGCGCTCGCGTTCAAACAGTGGCAACCGCCGAGCGCCATGTGCCGCCCAATCTTGCAATTGTGCGCCTCAACTTCACGGCCGAGGGTCGACTCCCGCGAGATGCCGGACGGCGGCTGGCAAGTCGCGCCGACAGTCTGCGACGGGCGCTAGTGACCTTGGGCATTCCTCGCGATTCCCTGCTCACCGCGAGCGAATGGTACTGGTGGGGCGGGCGCGTCGAGCCGGTCGTGAGTGGCGAGCGATACGTGAAGCTTCCAAAGCCAGACGCCTTGGGAAACATCGGCATCTCCGTGCGTGATACCACTTTCCGCGCACACGACGCCATCGAAGTAAGAATTCGGGACTTGGGAAAGATCGGTGCTGTCATAGACACGGCGCTTGCTCACGGGGTGTCGGATATTTCCGGCGTCCAATTTCAGGCGTCAGAAGTTTCATCAGCGCGTGACGAGGCGTTGAAGCAGGCGACCGCAGACGCGATGCGGCAGGCGCAGGCGATCGCCGCAGCGAGCGGCATGCGATTGGGACGCGTGATTTCCATGAGCACCTATGAGGAGTCCGACCGTTACTCGGGTGCTCTTTCTCTCAGTGAAGTGACACTTCAGGGCGGCAGCGGTGGCGGCACAGAGGTCATCCCGCGATCGATTCCGATTTCGATGACTGTGTACGGGCGCTGGGAGCTCCTCCCTCCGCAGTAGTTCACGCAAGCATCGACATCGCCGCTAATACCCCAACAACGCCGCCCACAGCTGCGGATACATCGCCATGCTCTGCGCTCGGTACTGCGGCCGATATCCGAACAGCACCACGTGCCCCTTCCCTTCTTTCACATCCACCAACGCCGCCTTCCCGCGCAGCTTCTCCGCGCCTAACAGCCAGCCGGATAGCAGCGGCGTTCCCGTCGACGGATACTCAGCGGCCGCCGTCGCGCGCGTCGAGTCCGTGATCTCGAACGCCGGACCACTCTCGAACCACGCCGCCGGATGTGCGAGCATCAGCTTGTTCAGCGGATGCGACAGGTCGAGGCTGAGCGCGAAGAGCGAACCGGGGGCGTAGAAGTCCTTGTTGCTCACGCCCTCGAGCACGTTCTTCACCGGCAGTTTCAGATATTCGATCGCCCAGCGGCTCGCGTCGTTGAACGTGATGAGCGTGCCGCCCGCATTCACGAAGTCGTGCAGCGCCGCATCGCCCGCGGTGCCGAGTCCGCCCTTGAGCGAGTCCGGGTAGCCCGCCTCGCGCGGTCCCGACTGCAACCCGCGCGGCGACTCATCCGGTAAAATGATCGCGTCGAAGCGAGACGCGAGATTCCCCGCGTGCACCTCGCGGTCGCCGATGGTCGTGAACGGGATCCGGTACTGGTCGAAGATGAAGCGCGTCCACCCCTCGTCCATCGACGGATTCCAGCTCCGGTAGATCGCGATGCGCCGCGTGGTCTTGTCGCTCAGCCCAGGCACGTCGAGCTTCGGCGGCGCGATCGGGCCGATGACCTCGGTCATCGTCACGGGAAACGAGTCGACGGCGATGGCGCCGACGCCCATGAGCAGCGGCAGCGTCTGCGCCGTCACGTCGTACGGCGCCTTCGGCGGGCCTCCCGGATATTCGTGCAGATCTGGATAATGCTGATTCTCCAGCAGCGCCTTCGCGAAGCCACCATACGGTTGGTCGAGCATCACGACATACGTCCCCGCGGAGAAGCGGACGCGATTCGCCACGAAGGCCGACGTCGCGCGACGAATCTCCACCTGCCCCCGCTGCAGGATCCGCAGCACGGTGCGCAGCGACGCCTGGTCCGGCTGCTGCATCGGAATCAGAAACGCCGCCGGCCACTTCTCGCGCTGCGCGGCCTTGTTCCCCTGCACCGCACGTTCGCCCACGCGCGCGAAGTTCGCCAGCCACGTCGTGCGCATCGGCGCCGCCGAGTTGAGCAGCGCCCACGTCGCGCTCGTCTGATAATCGACGATGTTGCCGATCGTCCACGTGCCGCCCTGCCACGGCACGAGGAAATTCCACGACGACACCTTCGAGTCGTAGCCGCGCCCCGGCTTCAGCGAGTCGAACGGCGTCACGAGCGGGGACGCGATGGCCGCGCTGGCCGTCTCCGTCAGAATGCGCACGCCGCCATGATAGTGCTGATATGACCTGCTCGGCGTCCACGCGTCGTACGTCGAGTTGTTCGTGATGCCAGTCTTCCCCTGCGCTGTCAGCCGCCACGTCATGTCGAGCCCGAGCGCGTTCACGCCGGAGATGAGAATCGGATCCACATTCGGCTCGATTGGATCCATGTACGGCGGGATGAACAGCCGCGCCTCATCGCTGCCCTGCTGGTGGATGTCGTTCACAATCTGCGGATGCCAGAGACTGTGGAGCGAGTCGATGGTCATCTGCGTCTCGACCTGCGTGAACGCGTACCAATCCCGATTGTTGTCGTGGCCGGTGTAGTGATGGTAGAGCACCGGCGGATCGGTTCCCTCCGCGGGAGTGCCGAGCGTGCTGCGATACCAGTCGCCGACGATGTCGACACCGTCGGGATTGAGCGACGGCACCATGAGCACGATCGTCTGCGCGCGAATTGCCTTCGTCTCCGCATCCTCGCCGCTCACGAGCCTGTGCGCGAGCACGAGCGGCGTGAGGATCCCGCCTACCTCGTCCGAATGGATGCTCGACGTAATGAGCACCACGAGCTTTCCCTCGGCGATCAGCGAGTCGCGCTCGCCCGGACGCCGCACGCGCGGGTCCGCGAGGCGACGCTGGATCTCGCGGTACTTCGGAAGATTCGCGATCGTCGCGGAATCCGAAATGATCGCCGCGATGAAGGGACGGCCGAGCGTCGTCTTGCCGAGCGTGTGAAGCTGGATGCGAGGGCTCGCCTTCGACAGCGCAGTGAAGTACGCGACGACCTGCGACCACGCGGGAAGCTTGCGATCGGTGCCGGGGACGAAGCCGATCACCGATGCGGGCGTTGGTATCACCGCCGACGGCGCTCGCGAGCCCTGCGCACCGAGCATCGACGGGAATCCGATCGCAACACCAACTGCGATGGCGAACGCGACATGGCGCGCCACGCGCGTCACGCGATCAGGCGTCGATCTTCCGAAGCTCGTCCGCGGCCTCGAGCACGTGGCCAATCTCGCGAGAGAGCGCGCGTGCCTCGACAGTCGCGCTGTTGACGTCGCCGATGGCCGACTGCACACCGGATGAGCGAAGCTTGAGTAGGTCATACTTCAAATTCTGCAACGCGAGACCGGCGCTGTCGAGTTGTCCCGTCAACCTCGCCCTCCGCGAACCAAGCTCTGTCATCGACACGAGCTGCCGTTTGAGCAGCGACAACCGTCTCTCGCGGTCGGACGACTCGGCCGGCTCCCGCTCGACCTGCGCAATGCGCGCTTCGAGCTCCGCCACGAGTGCCGGAGAACAATCGGCATCGAGATGGTGGAGCGTCTGCGCAACCGAGGCGACACGCTCGACGAGCGCGGTCACCGTCGGCACGACGTCCGGAAGTAGATCGCGGTCGGCCTTCGCGAGCGATGCAACCGTCGCCAGCACCGCGGTGCGATCAGCCACGGCGCGACGTACATTCGCGCCGTACGACCCCGCGAGTACCTCACGCGGCGCGAGCTTCGCCGCCTCGTCCTCCGCCACCGCCGGCGGCAGCGCGCGCATCGCGCCCGCCGCCTTGTCGCCGCCTGCACCGATCGACGCGAGATCAGGCGCCGACGGACGCGAGAGGATCTGCCCGAGCGTGACGCCCTCGGACCAGAGACTCCCCCACTCCTTGATCAGCCCAACCGTCATGAAGATCGCAAAGGCGAGAAACCAGGGAAAAACCGGATTCGTGAGCAGGTTGATGCCGCCGAGCATTCCGATCACCGCGGCATTGCTCACGACGTGCTTGCGGAAGTGCACGATGCGCTCACCGATGGTCCTCGCGGGCCGGCCGTCGATGCCGAACTTCAACTGATCGCGATAATTGCGACGCCACTCCTTCCACTCGCGGCGCGACATCGGATGCGCGGGCAATCCGTCGGGGCCAATCGGAAACGCCGCTTGGTGCGACCACGGCGCCGCGAGATCACGCGCGCCGGGATGCACCAGAGGCGATGGCGGAAGCTGAGGCGCGGGAGCGTGGCGCGGCGGATCGAACTGTGGATACGACGGAGGCGGCGCGCTCTGGTACTGTGGCGCGGGGTTCTGCGGCACCGGAGCACCCCTCCCCGCCGGCGGAATATCCTGCGCGGGAGCAGCGCTCGCCGATGCCGGCGCGCGCCACCCGGGCACCGCGAGCGCCGACGCCATCTCGGCGGCGCTC
Organism: Gemmatimonadota bacterium; assembly: GCA_030854615.1. Taxonomy (GTDB): domain Bacteria; phylum Gemmatimonadota; class Gemmatimonadetes; order Gemmatimonadales; family Gemmatimonadaceae; genus FEN-1250. The sequence continues at coordinate 10,002 of JALYSW010000111.1, read as the reverse complement.
GGGAAGCGATCCTCGGGCTTCTTCGCGAGCGCATGCTCGACGATCGCGGAGATATCCGACGGCGCGTCGGACCGCAGCTCTCGCACCGGGCGCAGCTTCTCGGTGAGATGCTTCATCATCATCGACGGCGTGTTCGATGCCTTGAACGGGAGCTCGCCCGTGAGCATCAGATAGCCGACGACGCCAAGCGAGTAGATGTCGCTGCGGCCATCGGCCTCCCGCTCGCCGAGCGCCTGCTCGGGGGACATGTATGCCGGCGTGCCGATCGCGACGCCGGTCGCCGTGATCTGCGCATCCCCCTCGGCCGCGCGCGCAATTCCGAAGTCCGTCACCATCGCGCGGCCCGTCTCGCGATCGATGAGGATGTTCTCGGGCTTGATGTCGCGGTGTACGACTCCCCGCGCGTGAGCGTACGCGAGCGCGCCCGCGACCTCGCGCAGGAGGCGCCGCACCTCGTCGTTCGACATCCGCGGCGCGCGCGCGAGTCGCGCGGCGAGCGTTTCGCCGTCGACGAGAGCCATCGCGAGATAGACGATCCCGTTCCGCTCGTCGGCCGAATAGATCGGGACGATGTTCTGATAGTTGAGCTTCGCGGAAGTCTCGGCCTCGCGGAGAAAGCGCCGCCTTACTTCCTCGCGAAAAGCGAGCTCCGGAGGAAGCACCTTGAGCGCGACCGCGCGCTTGAGGCGGCGGTCGACGGCGCGGTAGACGAGCGCCATCCCGCCGCGCCCGAGCTCCCCCTGCACATCGTAGAGATCACCGACCGCTACGACGACGCGGTCGTGCATCACGTCGGTCATGACGTGCCGCGGGCGCCACTCGAGCGCGCGGACTCCGCGCCGTAGACCGCAGCGTCGACCTCATCCGCGAGCGAGCGCGCGCGCTCGGTGAGCTGCGTGATGTGGCTCCCCGCGCTCGCAACCGCGCCCGCGCGAAGGCGCAGGATGTCGAGCCGCATGTTCTGCAGCGCGAGCACGCAGCTGTCGAGCTTCGCGCGCGCGTCATCATGGCGGCGCGTGACGTCGGCGACTCCGCGGCGCTGGCGCTTGAGCAGCGCGAGGCGGCGCACGCGATCTTCGCTGCCGCGCTCCAGCGGATTCGCCTGCGCCTCGAGCTCCGAGATCTGCGCCTCGATCTGCGCGAGCGCCTCGGGCGCGCTCGACTTCTCGTCGGCGGCGGCGGCCTGCGCGAGCAGCAGGATGCGCTGGAAGAGCGCCTCAGTCGCGGGGATCACTCCGTCGACGAGCGATTGATCGCTCGGCGGCAGCGAGCTCACCATGCGGAGGATCTCGCCGCGATCGTGCTCGGCGCGCTGCACCGTGCCACGATAGACGCCCATGTCGGTGCGCATCGGATCGAAGCCGGCTGCGCGCTGCTGCGTGTTGCCCGGCATCGGCAGTGGCGGCAGCATGCGCTGCGCACGCGGAAGCTTCCGGCGCTCCTTGTCGAACAGCCCGCGCGCTTCCTCGATCGTCTCGCCCGCAAGATCGACGAGACGGCGGTCGCGCGGCTGTCGGAAGACATCGCGCCAGTCGTAGCCGGCATTCCACAGCTTCGAGTACTTGAACGCGATGTAGATGCCCCACAGTGGCGTCAAGCCCAGGAGGTCCGCGTGTCCGAAGATGGAGAAGGCGATGATGACGGCGTTCACGAACGCGAACGTGCCAAACTTGCCGCGGAAGGCTCGAACCTCGGGCGCCATCCAGCGCGCAATCTCCTCGCTCGTCGCGGCGCTGTAGTTGGCGATCCCGACCTGGTGCGCCGGAAGCGGCGACGATGGCGCGGTCTCGAACGGACGCGGATGATCCCACTGCTGCGACGAGGTGCGCTGCGGCGGGAGGGGATCCGACACCGTCGGGATCACCGTGACGTCGCCAGCAAGCGCACGCGAGAGCGCCGCGGCATTTGCCACGCGATCCTCTGGCTCCTTCTCGAGCAGCGACATCACCGTCGCCGCGAGATCGGGTGGACAGTCGGCGCGCAGCTGGCTCACCGGCGTCGGTCGCTCGGTGATCTGCTTCATGAGCATCGATGCCGTCGTCGCCGCCTGGAACGGCAGTCGTCCCGACAGCATCTGGTAGGCGACGACGCCGAGCGCGTAGAGATCGGTGCGTCCGTCGATCTCGCGATCGCCGGCGGCCTGCTCCGGCGACATGAATGCCGGCGTGCCGATCGCAACGCCGGTGGCGGTGAGACGCGAGTCCGACCCTTCCTGGATCGCCCGCGCGATTCCGAAGTCCGTTACCAGCGCGCGCCCGCTCTCCTTGTCGAGGAGGATGTTGTCGGGCTTGATGTCGCGATGGATGACGCCGCGCGCATGCGCGTAGGCGAGCGCGTCGGCGACCTCGCGCAGCACGCGGCGCGTCTCGTCGACGGACATTTGTCCATCCTCATACATCTTCTTCGCGAGTGTCGGCCCCTCGACGAGCGCCATGACGAAGTAGACGAGGCCGTCGCGCTCATCGACGCTGTAGATCGGAACGATGTTGGGATGACTCAGCTGGGCGGCCGTCTCGGCTTCGCGCAGGAAGCGCGTCTTGATCTCGCTGCGGAACGCCAGCTCGGGCGGCAGCAGCTTGATGGCGACGAGCCGTTTCAACCGGCGATCCTTCGCGCGATAGACGATGCCCATGCCGCCGCGCCCGAGCTCATTATCGAGCTCATAATTCGCGGACAGCGCGCGCTCGGCTACAGCACGAATCTCCGCATCCGCAGGCTTGGCGGTGGGATCAGGCACTCGAGGACCCCTGGGGGGAACAAGTAGCCCTCGGGGACACGGCCCTCCGGGAGGAATAGAGTCTGCTTAGTGTACCATTCGCAGCGCGATCTGAAAAGACAATCAGCCTCGCTGGCAGGGGTACTACGTCAAAGCGACGGGTAGAAGTTGCAACTTCTGTCTCGATGGCCTGTTTGGTGCTGAGTTGGTACCTCCGGAACGACTTCTGACCTGCGCATCTTGGTCATGTGATCGGAGGCCCCGAACAGGCTTCAGATGATGTCTTACAACAAGGTCGATATAATGGCGCAACGTCAAACACTGCCAGTACTTCCGCTTCGCGGAACCGTGATCTTCCCGGGGCTCACCGCGCCCATCGCGGCAGGGCGTCCGGGGACACTACGTGCGATCGAGGCGGCGCTCAAGGGCGATCGGCTCGTATTCGCCGTCGCGCAGCGCGACAACGCGGATGAGCCTACTCAGGACAACCTTTACTCCATGGGAGTGATCGCGCGCATCGGTCAGGTGCAGCGCGGACTCGGTGGCGTACAGCTGCTGCTGCAGGGCGAGCAGCGTGCCACGGCACTCCAATATTCCACTACCGACAACTACCTCGCCGCAGTGACGGTGCAGGTGGAAGATATGAATGCGCTCGACGAGCACGACAGCGCCTTCGAGGCTCTCCACAAGGAGATCCGTGAGCGCGCCGCCGAGCTTGGCGAGAAGCGCGGTCTTCCCGAGGAGGTCGTCCACCAGGTTCTCGATTCCGTCACCGAGCCCGGCAAGTTTGCCGATCTCGTCGCCGGCTATATCGAGCTCTCGGTTGCCGAGAAGCAGGGACTGCTGGAGACGCTGAGCGTCGAGGAGCGGCTCCGTCGCGTGCTCGTGCACGTGCAGCGCCAGATCGGGCTGCTCGAGGCGCAGGAAGAGATCAAGTCGCAGGTGCAGGAGGAACTCGGCACGCGCCAGCGCGAGATGTATCTGCGCGAGCAGATGAAGGCGATCCAGAAGGAGCTGGGCGATGACGATCAGAGCCGCGAGATCGAGGAGCTTCGCGAGAAGCTGACGAAGCTCGACCTGCCGAAGTCGGCGCGTCAGGAAGTCGAGCGCGAGCTCGGACGGCTGGAGCGCTCGGGACGCGAGTCCATGGAGGCGCAGGTCATTCGCACGTATCTCGAGTGGGTGGCCGAGCTGCCGTGGAACACGCGCTCGGATGACAATCTCGATCTGCGTCACGCGAGCAAGGTGCTCGACGAGGATCACTACGGGCTTCCCGATGTGAAGGACCGGGTGCTCGAGTTCCTCGCCGTGCGGCAGCTGCGCGCGCAGGAGCTGGCGGAAGAGGTCGAGAAGACGGGCGAGTTTCCGGCGGCGAAGCTCAGGGCGGAGCTCAACGAGATTCCGGACACGGTGATCTCGAAGGAGAATGCCGTCGAGGGTGACGATCGTCCGATCACCGATGCGAAGGAAGTGAAGGCGCGGGCGATGGCGAAGGGGCCGATTCTGCTCTTCGTCGGACCTCCGGGCGTCGGCAAGACGTCGATCGCGAAGTCGATCGCGCGCTCGCTCGGACGCGAGTACATCCGCGCGGCACTCGGCGGCGCGCGCGATGAGGCGGACATTCGCGGACATCGGCGCACGTACGTCGGCGCAATGCCGGGGCGCATCATCCAGGGGCTCAAGCAGGCGGGGACGAAGAATCCCGTCTTCCTGCTCGACGAAGTGGACAAGCTCGGAAGCTCGTACCAGGGCGATCCGTCGAGCGCGCTGCTCGAGGTGCTCGACCCTGCGCAGAACGACACCTTCACCGACCACTACCTCAACATTCCGTTCGATCTGAGCGAGGTGCTCTTCATCGCGACGGCGAACTTCATTCAGAACATTCCGGCTCCGCTGCTGGATCGAATGGAGGTCGTGGACTTTTCGGGTTACACCGAGAGGGAGAAGACGGAGATCGCGAAGACGTATCTGGTGCCGCGACAGCTGGAGGAGGCGGGGCTCAAGGACAAGGGCGTCACCTTCACCGATGAAGCGGTGACTGCGATCGTGACGCGCTACACTCGCGAGAGCGGTGTGCGTCAGCTCGAGCGGCAGGTTGGCGCGGTCGCGCGAAAGGTCGCGCGCAAGATTGCGGCGAAGGAGATCGAGTCGCTCACCATCACGCCCGCGGATGTGCGCGAGCTGCTGGGACGTCCGAAGGTGCACCCGGAGCATGCGGCCGAGGATAACGAGGTCGGCGTGGCGACGGGGATGTACTACACACCGATGGGCGGCGACATCATGTTCGTCGAGGCGGCGATCCGGAGACTGTACGCGCCGAAGTCGTCGGATGGCGAAACGCAGATCGAGGGATGGGGGAACGTGTCGCTCATTCTTACGGGTCAGTTGGGTGATGTGATGAAGGAGAGTGCGCGCGCGGCGCTCACGTATGCGGCGACGCATGCGGCGCAGCTGAAGATTCCGGTCGACAGGCTGGGATCGATCGAGGTCCACGTGCATGTGCCTGCGGGAGCGATCCCGAAAGATGGGCCGTCGGCTGGATGCGCGATCTCGACGGCGCTCGTGTCGGCAATGTCCGGGCGGAAGGTTCGCAAGGACGTGGCGATGACGGGTGAGGCGACGCTGCGCGGCAGGGTGCTGCCGATCGGCGGACTGAAGGAGAAGGTGCTGGGCGCGCACCGCGCGGGGATCACGACCATCATCCTGCCGAAGGACAACGAGGCAGACATGGAAGACATTCCCGAGGAGGTACGCAAGTCACTCACCTTCCACACGGTGAGCACGCTGGAGGAGGTGTTCGCGATCGCGCTGGAGCCGCAGGGCGCGTTTCAGGCTGCGACGAAGCCGACGTTGATGGAAGAGGCGGAGGAGGGCGTGGAGGTTCACGCGGGGGTGTAGCTCTGCCCTGAGGGTATAGATGATGGGAAGAGCGCCGTGGCAGAGATGCCGATGCCGCGGCGCTTTTTTATCTTGAATTCAAGGGATTTGTTTTATGTCGGTCGTCGAACCGCTTTCCAGCGCGAGCCGCTCCGCGATCGCATCCATCTGTCGTCCGCGGGTGCGCGCCCAGCTCGGAAGCCTGAGCGCGCCGTTGGCGATTGCGCCCGCGCCCATGAGCGCGAGAAACACGACGCCGGGCATCGACGCACCCAGGTGTCCCGCTGCCCCGGCCGCGATCGCGGTGAATCCACTCAAGGCCAGCGACATGCCGCCGAGCAACGTCCAGCCGCGGACGTCGCCCTTCACCGTCGAGAGGCGCAGACGTTGGCCGGTCGGCGTCGGTTCCAGCAGCGCCTGCAGATTCCCGTTCGTCCACTGACGCAGCGAGCCACCGGAGCTCACCTTGCCGCGCGCCTTGAACACCACACGCAACTCGCCGACGAGATGCTCCCACTCTTCATCGGTGAGCTTGCGCCCGAGCTCGATCGTGCGGCCGACCTCGAGTGGCATGCCGAGGAAGGTACGTGCGTCCGATGTCTCGCGGATCGCGAGCGATTGCGCGGCGCGCGCGACGGCCTCCGGTGCGATGCCCGCTTCGCGGCCGATCTCCTGCAGCTCGGCGAGCGTCATCCCGTCTCTGTGAGACGCCTGCAGCGAATGCTCTTGCGGATTCTCGGCGGCCTTCTGAAAGATTGCGGCGACTTCGTCGTCGTCATACCGGCGATCGGTCATGCTGGTAACGTCGCTCAGGCGAATGGTCGACGCAAATTGCATAGCCTCACCACACCCCTTCAGCCATCGCCTTTCGACGCGAAAGCTCCGCGGCACTCGGCTCCGGCGCCAAGAAGGTCCCAGGCCTCACCGGACCATCAGCCTCGTACGTCGCGACCATGGTGCCTCGCGGCGACAGCTTGTTGTCGATCACGCGCATCGCGCCGCTCGGAGTGCCCTCGCCGAACAGCCGCTTGCCGCTCCCAAGCACGATCGGAATGGTCATCAGGATCAATCGATCGAGGAGAGCTGCAGCGAGCAGCTGCGGATAGAGCGTACTGCTGCCCTGGATGATCAGGTCGGGGCCGTCACTGCTTCGGAGTCGAGCAATGGCTTCGACGCCTGCGAGTCGGTGGCTGTTTTGCCAACTCAGCGGCTGGTCGCCGTGGGTGACGACGTATTTGTGGACACGGTCGAACAGCTCGCCCATCGGCTTGTCCTCACCTTCGACGTAGGGCCAGAAGGCGGCAAAGATCTCGTAGGTTCGCCGCCCCAGCAGCAGGTCGAATTGCCGATTGAAGAGCTCATTGATCGCCTCCCCGATGAGCTCATCGCCATGGTTGGGCAGCCACCCACCCAGCTCGAATCCGCCGGTCGGATCCTCGGTCGGCCCGCCTGGCGCCTGCATCACGCCGTCGAGCGAGATGAATGCGGCGCCGATGATCGTACGCATGCTCACCTCCGTTATTTGACGTTCAGCATCAAAACGTGATCGGCCCGTTCGCGAAGATCGCCCACGGATCGCCCGGCTGCGTACCCTCGAGGAAGTATTCGGTGTAGCGGCGCTCGGGCACCGTGTTACTGTCCGCCGGCGCCATCGTGTCGCGATCGAAGTCCATCACCGCGATCCCCTCGGGGATGTTCCATGCGCCGCTCGACCGCGACTGATAGTAGCGTCCCATCATATCGCCCCAGATCGGCGCGGCGACGGAGCCGCCCGCGGCGCCCGGCGCGATCGTCACCGGCTTATCGAAGCCCACCCACACGCCCGCGACGATCTCGGGAGTCATCCCGATGAACCACGCATCGGTGTCGTTGTTCGTCGTCCCCGTTTTCCCCGCAGCCTCGATGCGCTCGGGCAGAAAACGACGCACCGATGTCGCCGTTCCGCGCGTCACGACGTCGCGCATCATGTCGCGCACGATGAAGGCGACGCGCGGATCGAGCACCGAGTCCCGCGTGGCGCTGCGCTCCGTATACACCTCGCGCCCGTCTGCATCGGTGATGCGACGGATGAAGCGCGTCGACACCGAGGAGCCATCGTTGTCGAACGCCGCATACGCCGCGACCATCTCGATCGGATGCGCCGCGCTCGCGCCGATCGCGCTCGCGGGATACGGCGAGATCGGCGTCGTGATGCCAAGCGCGCGCGCGAGGGCGGCGATCGTGTCCATCCCCTCCACGAGGCCCAGCTGCACCGCCACCGGATTACGCGAGCGCACGAGCGCATCGCGCAGCGTCATCGGACCAAGGAACTGACCGTCGTCGTTACGGGGGCGGTAGACACCGTTGTGGTCGAGAGGGACGGCGAGCGCAGTGTCGTAGACGATCGACGCCGCAGTGAAGGTGTCGGCGATCGCCGTCGAGTAGACGATCGGCTTGAACGACGATCCGGGCTGGCGCAGCGCGTTGAGCGCGCGATCGAAGTGCGAATCGGCGTAGTTGCGGCCACCAACCAACGCGAGCACGTCGCCGTCTTCGGGATCGATCGCGACGACAGCGCCCTGCAGATAGTCGCTGCTCCCCGCGGTGCGCGCGGCGAACGTCGGATGCTTGTACCCCGCGCGCACCTCCGCACGCGCCAGCCCCGACACGAGCGCATCGGTGGCGAGCGTCTGCAACTGCGCATCGATGGTCGTCGTGATCTGGAAGCCTCCCGTCATCACCGGTATCCCGGCACTGTCCGCCTCACGTCGCACGACGTCGACGAGGTACGGTGCGGCGGTGATCGCCATCGAGGGCGCGGTGACGACTGGCTCCGCCTTCGCGGCCGCTGCGGCCTCACCGGTGACATAACCCTGCTGCGCCATGAGCGAGAGCACGAGGTCGCGCCGCTGCTTCGAGCGATCGGGGTGCTTGACCGGATCGTAGAGCGCGGGCCCCTTCGGCAGCGCGGCGAGCGTCGCCGCCTGCGCGAGCGACAGCCGCGCGGCCGGAATGCCAAAGTAGTGGCGCGCTGCTTCCTCGATGCCGTACCACCCGTGTCCGAAGTGAATCTGGTTGAGATACGCCTCGAGGATCTGCGCTTTGTCGTAGTGACGCTCCATTTCCCGCGCGGCGTTCTGCTCGTGGATCTTGCGCGAGATCGAGTGGTCGGAGCGGTCGATGATGTCGGGGTGCATGTTGCCAACGAGCTGCTGCGTGATGGTGCTCGCCCCGCGCGCGCGCCCGCGCAGCGCATCCTTGAGCGCGGCCGCCATCCCGACCACGTCGACACCGTCGTGCTTGTAGAAGCGCTGATCCTCTACCGCGATGAACGCCTCACCGACGTACGGCGGCAGCGAGCGTACCGGCACGCTCACGCGGAACTGCGTGCCGAGCTCCCCGATGAGCTGCCCGTCGCGCGCGAGCACGAGCGACGACTGCGACTGCGGCACGATCTGCCACGGCTCGCTCGCCGGCTGCGCGGTCGCCTGCGCGCCGAGGCGCGAGGCGAGAGCCAGGCTGATGATCGATCCAATGGTGAGTAAGCGGCGCAGTTGCATATCCGGCTGAGGAAAATACAGGGCTGACGAGTACATGGGCGCGTTCGACCACTGCGGACGGCTACCCCTCTTCCTTTAATACACGCATCTTTCGTACATGCCCCACATTCTCCAGCTTGCCGCGCTCCAGTTCTCTCCCGGCAAGGGAGAATATGACGCCAACCTCGCCCGCCTGGGCGACGTCTTCTCGCAGCTCGAGTCGCTCGACCCGCGGCCTGACGTCCTCCACCTCCCCGAGTCGGCGCTCACCGGCTACTTCCTCGAGGGCGGCGTCCGCGAGCACTCGCGCACCGCCGGCGCCTTCGCCGAGGATCTCCAGCGCGCCTATCTCGCATCGAGCGCGGCGTCGCAACCGCTCGAGCTCGCGATCGGCTTCTACGAGCTCTGGAACAGCATTCTGTACAACAGCGCGATGTGGGTGCGACTCGGCGGCGACGCGCCGCTCATCCGTCACGTCCATCGCAAGAATTTCCTGCCGACGTACGGCCTCTTCGACGAGGAGCGCTTCGTCGAACGCGGCCACGACATCCGTGCCTTCGAAACGCCGTGGGGGAAGTTCGCCATGCTGGTGTGCGAAGACGCATGGCATTCGCTGCCGGGGACGCTGCTCGCGCTCGACGGCGCGACGATGATCTTCATCTCCGCGGCGGCGCCCGCGCGCGGCGTGCAGCCGCGCGAGGATGCAATCCCCGGCCCCGCGAGCGTCGCGCGGTGGGAGCGCCTCGTGCGCGACATCGCCGAGGAGCAGGGGGTGTTCGTGTCGTTCGTGAATCTGGTGTCGAACGAAGGGGGAAAATCTTTTCCCGGGGGCGCCACGATCGCGGGTCCGAACGGAGAGGTTCGCGTGCGCGGGCCGCTCTGGCGCGAGGC
>JALYSW010000059.1 GCA_030854615.1 Gemmatimonadota bacterium | reverse complement strand
CCGAATACCTGATTGAGATGCGGCTTGTGGATGTAGTGCGTCACGATCGCAGCGGCGAGCAGCACGGCCACGATCACCGCCACGATCCACTGCGGGAGCACGCTCAGCGAGCGCGGGAGCGCGAAGGGGAGCGCGACTGCGGCGATCATCGCCAGAATTACGGGCCAGCGCGGCTCGTAGCCGGGTCGCTCCGGCGGATCGTTCTTCTTTTTGCGCGTGTCGGCCATGTCGGCGAGTGCCTGCGGATGGGAGAGCGGTCGTCGTGCGAAGAAAGCGCCGAGAGCTGCTACCATGATGATAGCGTTTTGTCCGGTGCCGGGCACATACTTTTGGCGACGCCAACATTGCCAGAGGACACCGTGGCAGCGAGAACATCCACTCCCGTCATGCACGTCGCGCTCTTACGCGGCATCAACGTCGGCAAAGCCAAGCGCGTCGCGATGGCCGACCTGCGCGCGCTCTGCGAGGGGCTTGGCTACGGCAACGTGAAGACGCTCTTGAACAGCGGCAACGTCGTCTTCTCAGCGCCGCGCGTGGATGCAAAGGCGGCCGCGAAGATCCGGAAGGAAATCGCGTCGCAGATCGGCGTATCGTGCCGCGTGATCGTCATCACCGGCGCGGAGCTCGATCGCATTGTCGAAGAGAATCCGATTGCGGAGGGCGAGGCAAATCCGCCGCGCTTTCTCGTCACGGTGTTTGCAAGCGAGTCCGATCGCGCGCGCATCGCGGCGCTCGCGACGGAGGAGTGGGGAGCGGAACGGATGGGAGTCGGGTCGATCGCCGCGTATCTCTGGTGCCCGAATGGAATTCTCGAGAGCCGCATCGTCGCCGCGATCGCGAAGCAGTTGGGCGACGGCGCCACGAGCCGGAACTGGGCGACGATGAAGAAGCTCCAGGCGCTGATGACTGGTGGCGCCAAAAAATGGTAGTCCGTCTCGCCCGAACGCGGAGTAACGCGCGAAGTCAGAGCAGATGATGTAGATCTACACAATGCGCTCACCAAATTCACGCTCGCTGGGTGACGAGGTCACGGCGACCGGAGGCCTCCGCCACCGCGACACTCTGCTCGTTGGCGGCATTATCGCTATCGGAATTGCGCTCCGAATACTCTATCTCGGCGCGCCGAGTTTTTGGCTCGACGAGGCGCTGAGCGTCGCGTTCGCCCGGCTATCGTGGTCCCGCTTCGCGCATCTGACGGTGTCGCGCGAACTCAATATGCTGCCGTACTACCTCCTCCTGCGTGGCTGGATTCGCCTCGGGACGGAGGAGTGGATCGTTCGAAGCCTGTCCGCGCTCTGCTCCATCGCAACGCTCCCGCTTTTCTATCGTCTCGGCACGCGCCTCTTCGGCGCGCGGGTGGGGCGAATCGGCGTTGCCCTCTTGGCGGTGCACCCCTATCACATTCGTTTTGCGCAGGAAGCGCGCGGCTACAGCTTGATGCTGCTGCTCGTCACCGGGTCGACGCTGCTGCTGGTGCGCGCCACCGAGTCTTCCTCACGGCACCCGGTAGGCGTGTGGGTCGCATACGTCGCCACGAGTGTGCTTGCCGTGTACACCCACTTCTACGCGGGCCTCGCGATATTGGCCCAATGGGCGTCACTCGCCGTCGCCCGACCGCGAGGCCTGCGGTGGAAAGACTTCGCGCTCGCCGTCGTCGCCATCGGCATCCTCCTCTTGCCGCTCGCCGCGTTTGTGCTCCTGGGACACGCAGACAGCGCAACTTGGATCCCGCGTACCACCTTCCGACGTGTCGATTATCTGGTGTACTCGCTCCTGGGCGGGGGCAGCAGCGTCGGAGAGCACAAGCTCGAATTTGTCCCGTACGCCGCTGTGCTGTTCGCGGCGGGCGTAAGCGCGCGTGCGGCGTGGCGGACGCAGCGACGTGAGCGCGACACGTGGCACTATGCGCTGGTCATCGGTGGCGCGGCGCTTCCCATCATCTTCGTGCTGACGATCTCGCTGTTCAAGCCGATCTTTGTCGACAAGTACCTGATCGAGTGCCTGCCCTTTACAGTACTTCTGGTCGCCGTGGGGATAGACCGTTTGCGGCCGCGAACACTGTCGCTGGCTGCGTTGGTCGTCACCCTCGTGATATCCGTTCACGCGCTGGTCGGCTACTATCGTCGGTCGGACAAGGATGATTGGCGTGCGGCGACCCGCTACGTCCTTGGATCGGCGCGACCGGGGGACGCCGCACTGTTCTTCCCGAGCTTCGTGGTCGCGCCCTTCGATTACTACCGGGCGGGGTTCGACGCGACCGCAGGAAGTGTGGAGGTGATTTATCCCGGTACGCTCGGTGACGAGGACGTCGGTGATGTGCTCACACGCCTTCCGGCTCGATATCGCCGCCTGTGGGCGGTCTTCAACCAGGATGGGGAGGCGGGAGGCGCCCTCCGCGACTCTCTATCTGGTCGTTATCGGATGGAAAGTGACCGGCAGTTCACCGGCGTTCGCGTTGTTCTGTACGACACCCGGTGAGGATCTGGCACTTCCGGCTTCGCCTAGCGCGCTTCATATGCAACGTCGAGCGCGCGCCATGTCACACCATACAACTCGTCTCCCGCCGTTGCGTCGTAATTGGATCGATACAATGATTCCTGCTCGCTGACAGTTGGGCGATATTATGGTCATCGTCTCGTGGCGCAAGCAATTGTTAGGGCTGAGCCGCTCATCTCGCAGTGCGTTTCCGTTCTTTGGCTCCAACCTTTTGCCGAGAGTCGACTAGGGCCGGTTTTCGCGCTCAAGCTGGTCCAGGACAGAGATCATGAGTGATCTCGAAGAGATGGATCAATTTGAGCGAGAGAACTCAACGCCCGAAGGGTAAGCGGTTAACGGTAAAAGGTCGCCGCACGCAGATCTCCCGAAAGACGTAATCGCCAACGCAAAAACGTCAGCACACGAAGTCGTGTCCTGACGTTTTGCGTCATCATTACAATGGCCAGGCAGGGAATTGAACCCCCGACACCCGGATTTCACTCCGCTTATTACTTCTCCCCACTTTCTCCCCACTTCGTAGGTACGCGCAGACCTGCAACGAGCTAAGCCTTTGTCCCGCAGAGGCGCGAGCCGGAATCGAACCGGCGAAT
>JALYSW010000048.1 GCA_030854615.1 Gemmatimonadota bacterium | reverse complement strand
AAGGGGATGGTCGTCGCCCCCGGCTTCATCGACATCCAGGGACAATCGGGAGAGCTGTTCCTCTCGGGCGACGGACGCGACGTCGGCAAGCTGACGCAGGGAGTCACCACCGAGATTCTCGGCGAAGCGTACACCGTCGCTCCGGTGAGTGCGCTGACGATCGCCGACGCCGCGTCCGATACCAACGCCGTCGCGATGCTGCGCCGCTTCCAGGGGCCGCACGGCTTCGATGCGTGGCTGCGCGCGATGCAGGCGCACGGTATCTCTCCGAACGTAGGCTCCTTCGTTGGCGCGAGCACCATTCGCGAATACGGGATGGGGCTGCATATGGGTGCCGCGCCCGCGGTCAAGCTCGATTCGATGCGCGCCGCGATGCGGAATGGGATGGAGGATGGCGCCTTCGGCCTCGGCAGCGCGCTGATCTATCCGCCAGGTAATTACGCGAGCACCGAGGAGCTGATCGAGATCTCGAAGGCGATGTCGCCGTACGGCGGCCTGTACATCACGCACATGCGCTCCGAGGCCGACAGGTTCCTCGAGGGGATCGACGAAGCGATTCGCATCGGGCAGGAAGGGCACGTGCCGGTCGAGATCTATCATCTCAAGGCGGCCGGCAAGCGCAACTGGGGGAAGGCGACTCAGGCCATCGCGAAGATCGACTCGGCTCGCGCAGCGGGAATGGATGTGCAGGCCGACATGTATCCATACACGGCCGGCGGCACCGGTCTCGCCGCGTGTCTGCCGCCGTCGGCGTCCGCGGACGGGAAGCTCTTCGAAAAGCTCGCGGACTCCGTGCAGCGCGCGAAGATCCGCGCGGACATCGCGCATCCCACCACTTACGCGGAGAGTCTCTGCGAGCAGTCGACGCCCGAGGGCGTGCTCCTCACCGACTTCAGCAATCCGGCGAACAAGAAGTGGGCGGGGCACCGGCTCTCCGAGGTGATGGCGGCGAGCGGCAAGGACTGGCTCAGTGCCGTGATGGATCTGCTGCTCACCGAGCATCAGGACATCGGGACGATCTTCTTCCTCATGAGCGAGGACAACGTCGCGCTGCAGCTGAAGCAGCCGTGGATCAAGATCGGCACCGATGCGGAGGGTCCCGATCCGGACAGCACGACGGCTTTCACGCATCCCCGCTCGTACGGCACCTACCCGCGAATCCTCGGCAAGTACGTGCGCGACGAACACGTGCTGACGCTCGAGGATGCGATCCGGAAGATGAGTGGCGCCGTCGCGGGCCGGTTGCTCATTCGCGATCGCGGTCTGCTACGCGAGGGGATGTATGCGGACGTCGTGGTGTTCGACCCCGCGACGATCCAGGAACACAGCACCTATGAGAAGCCGAATCAGGCATCGACCGGGGTGCGCGAAGTCTTCGTCAATGGAGTCGAGGTCATACGCGATGGTCGACACACTGGCGCAAAGCCCGGCCGCGTGGTGAGAGGACCGGGGTGGCACGCTGTAGTTGGGAAGGAGCAGTGATCGGCGGGTTGGGCAATTCGTAATCAATCACCAGGAGCCCGGAATGCGAAACACATCACGTCAACAACTTTCGCTAGCGGAAGCGGCCGTCCGTTCGGCGATCGGCATCGTGCTGGCGCTCATGGCGCTGGTCGTGCCAGCGGCGCACGCCCAAGCTGCGGCTGCAGCGCCGGCAACCGGAAGCATCGTCGGCAGAGTAATCGATTCGAGCACGACCAATCCGGTATCGGGCGCATCCGTCACGATAGAAGGAGGTCACAACGGGGCAGTCACCGGCAGTGACGGACACTATCGCATCGCTGCTGCCCCCGCAGGCACCTACACGCTCGTTGCGCGACGGATCGGCTACGCGCCCTCGCGGAAGCCGGTGACGGTCAGCGGCGACGCCGAGGTGACCGTGGACTTCGCGTTGCGAGTCTCGGTTTCGTCGCTCAGCGAAGTCATCGTCACCGGTACGGCGGGCGGACAGGAGCGACGCGAGATCGGTAACGCCGTCGGCGGCATCGACAACGCAGCCGAGGAGCTCTCGAAATCGGGAGCGTCCGATCTCAGCAAGCTCCTCAACTCACGCGTCGCAGGCGTGAGCGTCGTCCCCTCCAGCGGACGTCTCGGCGCAGGACCGAACATCAGCATCCGCGGGGTGTCGAGCTTGAGCCTCGACAACAATCCACTCCTCTACATCGATGGCGTGCGCGTCAGCAACCGCACCGCCGGCGGTCCGACGACGTTCGCCAACGGTGGGTACGGCTCGCAGAACTCAGGCGTGGTCGGGCGGTTGAACGACATCAGCCCCGATGACATCGAGAGCATTCAGATCATCAAGGGGCCCGCCGCCGCGACCATCTATGGTACGGAGGCGTCGAACGGCGTCATCCAGATCATCACCAAGAAGGGAGCCGCCGGCAAGGCCGTCGTCAGCGCGCAGATCCAGCACGGCGGCGTGTACTTTCGCAATCCCGAGGGGCGCATTCAAACCAACTATGCGCGCGATACCACTACTGGCAACATCGTTCCGTTCAATGCGTTTCGAGCCCAGGAAGCAGCCGGCACGCCCGTATACACCACGGGGAACACCGGGCAGTACAACTTGTCTCTCTCGGGCTCGCTGGGCTCAGCGAACTACTTTCTGTCCTCCAACTATGAGAACGATCACGGCATCGAGCCAAACCAGTCGCTTCGTCAGTTCGGTGCGCACGCGAATCTGAATCTCGCGCCGAGTGAGAAGTACGATATCGCGACGAGTCTCAACTATGTGCAGGGGACCTATCACACCGGTGTCGACGTCGGTTTGTCCTCGTACCTCGGCGCGCAGTGGGCGCACCCGCTGGCCTTCCCCGTACCGGGTGCGGGCGGTTTCTATGCGAACGTCCCGCCAGCGGTTCCTCAAACGCTCTACGACAATAGCGACGGTATCCATCGCTTCACCGGAAGCGGCACGATCAGTCATCATCCGGTGAGCTGGTTCAGTCAGCGTCTCATCGTGGGTATCGACTATTCCGACGACGATGGTCGAGGACTCGAGAAGTTCGCGCCGCCCGAGCTCGCGCCATTTACGCTCGGCACGGCCGCGGGGCGTATCGGGCAGACGCTGACCCAGCAGTCGCTGACGAGCTTCGACTACAACGGTACGGTGAAGGTGAATCTGATGCCGTCGCTCACATCGGCGACGTCGCTTGGCGGTCAGTGGTACCGCAATTCGATTCACGAGAGCTTCCTCGGCGGCATTGGCTTTCCCGGCCCCGGACTCAGCACCGTTTCCGCGACAGCTACGGCGCTGCAATCGCAGCAGGAGGACACCCTCAACACGACGATCGGCGGCTACGCGCAGGAAGAGATCGGATGGAACAACAGACTCTTTGTTACCGGCGCGGTGCGCGTCGACAACAACAGCGCGTTCGGCAGTCAGTTCAAATGGATCACCTATCCGAAGCTCAGTGCCTCGTGGATCGCGAGCGAAGAGCCCTTCTGGCACGTTGGCTTCGTCAATTCGCTGAAGCTTCGCGCTGCGTATGGTGAATCGGGTAGGGCTCCATTCGCGTATTCCTCACTCATCTCCTACATGCCGGTGCAGGGTCCTGGCGGTACGAACGCCTTCACCGCCGGCTCGATCGGCAACCCAAACCTCAAGCCAGAGCGCGGCAAGGAAGTGGAGGCCGGCTTCGAATCTGATCTCTGGCACAGGCTGCACCTCGATTTCACCTACTACAACAAGCACACGACAAACGAGATCGTCGCGCAGACCATCGCGCCGTCGCTTGGCTTCACCGGCACGCAGTATCAGAATCTCGGGCAGGTGAACAACCACGGCATCGAGCTGCAGGCGAACGTGCAGGTGATCAGCCGCCAAAGCTTCTCGTGGGACGTTTCGGGAAACTTCGCCACCGCGAAGAACAAGATCATCAGCCTCGGCGGAGTTCCCTCGCTGATCACTGCGGTGGGCCAGGCGAACCAGGTTGGCTTTCCCATCGAGTCGTACTTCTCGAAAAAGGTCATCTCGGCAACGATCGATCAGACCTCGGGCGCCGCGTCGAATGTGCTCTGCGACAACGGGCACGGTCAGGGTGTGGATTGCAGCACCGCTCCCTTCGTGTTCATCGGCACGCCGACGCCAACGAGCTTCGGGTCCATCGGCAACACCTTCACGCTCTTCCGGAAGCTTCGCCTCTACGCGCTCGTCGACTGGAAGCATGGCAACCGGCTGTTGAACGATACGGAAGCGGTTCGCTGCGCCGGTCTGCTCGGAAAAGGGCTGTGCGACGCGAACTACAATCCGTCGAAGTACTCACCACTCTACATTGCCGAGGCGAGTGTCGGGGGGTACGTCGGGCAGGAGCAGGATCAATTCATTCAGGATGCCTCATTCGTCAAGCTGCGCGAGGTCTCGGCGACGTACACGCTGCCAGACCGCCTCATTCCGGGCTTTCGCAGCGCGTCGGTCACGCTCGCTGCACGCGAGCTCGCACTTTGGTCCAAGTACGGCGGCGTGGATCCCGAAGTCAATGCAAGCAACAGTGGACTTATCGCGGCCGACCAGGCGGTCATGCCGCCGCTCAGCCGCATCGTTGCCACCCTCAACCTGACCTTCTGACCATGCGAAACTCACAGACAAGCAGAGATTCGTCGGCCGTGCGGGTCAGTCGGCGCGGTCGCGGACGGATGTTGACGGCATCAGCGATGGTAGCAGCATGCGCGGTCGCGATCGCCTTGACGGCGTGTAACGACATCACGCACCTCGAACAGTCGAATCCCGGACAGCTCGGTCCCGGCGTCTTCGCGCCGGAGAACGCCGACCTGATCGTGAACAGCGCGAAGGGCGATTTTCAGTGCGCGTTCAACGAATACATCGGGGCGACGGGAACGTTCGTGGACGAGCTTCGATCAGCAATCTCGTCAGTGGCCAACTTCGATCTCGACCGGCGCACGATCACGCCGAGCAGTCCGTACGGCACGGGCGACTGCACGAGCCAGCAACTCGCGGCGCTCTATACGCCGCTCTCCATCGCGCGCGCATCGAACGACGTGGCGCTCCAGCATCTCGAGGGGTGGACGGATACGCAGGTACCCGATCGCGATCACCTGATCGCCGTCGCTGCGTCATACGCGGGCTATAGCCTCACGCTGCTGGGCGAGAGCATGTGTTCGGCGGCGATCAATCTCGGCCCCGAGGAGCTGCCGCCTCAGCTGTTCGCCGATGCGAAGGCGCGCTTCGACACGGCTGTTGCGGCAGCGACGAGGGCCGGCGACAACGAAACGCTCAACCTCGCACTGGTCGGCCGTGCGCGGACGGAGCTCGACCTCGGGGACGGCGCATCTGCCGCGACCGATGCGGCACTCGTTCCCGCGGGCTTCGAGATCTCTATCGACCACGACGCAACGGCGGTGCGCAGGCAGAATCTCGTGTGGGCTCAGACGATACTACAGCAGTACTCATCCGTCGACACGTCGATCATCAATCGAGATACCACGGATCACGATCCGCGCATCGCGGTTACGAACGCCGGCGCGCTTGGATCCGACGGGGTGACCGACATCTGGACCGCGAACAAGGACAACCAGGGCACCTCTCCGCAGAGGCTCGCGTCGTACGAAGAGGCGCAGCTCATCATCGCCGAGAACGATGCGAACACCGGCGGCCTTCCCGCCGCAAAGGACATCATCAACGCAATCCTGCACAGCCCTGAGCTCGGGGCCGATACCTCTACCTACAATCCCGGCACGCTGACACAGGCAGGAGTGTTGGCCGAGATCGTCGAGCAGCGGAAGCGCGAGTTCTTCCTCGAGGGCCATCGTCTGGGTGATATCCGTCGCCTCAACCTTCCGATGGCTCCGGCGGCGGGCGCGCCATTTCAAGTAACGAACGGTGTCTACAGCAGCCAGACCTGCTTCCCACTCCCGGACATCGAGCGGATCAACAATCCGAATCTGAGTCGAACGCACTGAGGCGGTCGACCTTTGCAATCGTAGAACGAATCGCCAGTCTCAATATTGGCCAAAGCTGGCTGACATGAACGAAGGATGAACAGCGCCTGCAGAAAGTCCGCAGCGCGCTGTTCAGCCCTTCGCATCGCGGTGAGCTTCGAATGACGCATTCCTGGGCGACTTGGCCAAGAATTGAGTGCTCGAGCAATCATTCAGGAGGAGGAAGGCTTTGTACTGCTAAGTGACTCATTACTTCGGTGTCCGCGATGTTTGTCGCTCTCCTCGCCGCCTCGCTCCTGCTCATGCCGCCTTCCTCCCCACCCTTGGACAGCGCCGCAGCGCGGCCAATCGCACTCTCAACCGCGACGGGAGACATCTTCGGCTCGATAGATATCCCATCGGGAAACGGCCCTCATCCGGTCGTCCTCATCATCGCCGGATCTGGGCCCACTGATCGTGACGGAAACTCACCGGTGCCGATCGCGCCGGGAAAGACACTGCACACCGACTCCTACAAACTGCTTGCCGCGGCGCTCGCAGCCCACGGCATTGCATCGGTGCGCTATGACAAGCGTGGATTTGCCGCGAGCGTGGCGGCGATGGCGGGTTATATGATATCCTCGATTTGCACTTCCGCGGAGTCATTCATGGGCCGCTCGACACACACGTGATTCGTTGTGATAAGCGTGATTTGCACTTCCGCGGTGCGTTCACGCGGGGTGGCGTATTGCTCTTTCCCCCTCCGGTGGCAACGTTGTAGTGCGCGAGGGCAGGGCGTCTTTACTAAAAGCGACGCCATATTATAAGGAGGACTGAGGGTGCAAAAGAACAAGGCTATAGCCTAAGTGCGACTATAGCCTCGTTTCCTTCGCAGAGAAGGGTGCGTTACGTCATCTGCGGCTTTTCTCGCAGGGTCCAGGTCGCAACGAGCGCAATCAGGATGCCCACCAGTCCCAGATAGTGGTTGATCGGCATGGTCGCGCCAAACCAGGCCAGCCCGGCAAACATGGCCGCGTGCAGCAGGAGGGCCGTTGGTTTGTTCCCCGCCCGATAGGCGATCGCCGCTTCCACCAGGTAGTACACCACCATCGGCGCACTAAAGAGGAGGAGGGCTCGGGAGATGTGCTGGCCAAAGTCGCCGGGACGCGTGAACACGACCGCTGCGATTGGGACTGCCAGCATCAGGGTGAAGATCGTTTCTCTCGTCTTTGTCATCGGCCTCACAGGACGTAAAGGAGGAGACAATAGTCCGTACCGCGGATGCAGAGGTAAACGCCACTTCCACCGCCCGATCCACTTCCGGAGCCACTTCCACCGCCGGCGCTACCACCCCCGCCACTGCCTCCTGGGAACAAGGGGGAAGGCGCGGTGACACCACTCTCCAGACACTGTTCCAAATACCACATGGTGGCGGTAATAGCAGCTTCCAAGCCGATCGCAGCGTAGATGCCCACCACTGGCGCTTCGAAGGCAGAGGCTGCAGTGGCCACTGCACCCAGGTAAGCGATCCACTCGATGGTGCAGCCGGGGGAAAAGCCGATCTCGGCTTGGGCCGGTGAGGAGGTTCTCATCGCGAGTGCGTACATGACTCGGGCGATAAGGTGCTTGTCCTCCGGTGTCATCTTCACCATCTGCGCCGGCGGACACGTGTTCACTCGGGGGTTACAGGGCTTGCTGATCACTGTCGTTTGGGCTACTGCCATCGAAGTGCCCACCGTTGCTCCCGTTGACTTCGCGTATGAGGTGGTCACCATCGAGCTGGCGTAGTAAGCCGTGTTGGTCTTGCCCCAAGTAAAGGTGGTCCTTAAGATGATGTGCCCATCTTCCACAGCGTACATGGAGGCCACTGGACCACCGCCGTCATCCCAGAATCGGGTGAAGGTGATGGTGTGGCCGTTCTGAGGGTTGATCTTGGTGAACTGCTGCTTGGAGGCTCCCTTTGCCAGGGAGAGTGAGTAGAAGGGGACCAAAATACCAGGCAGGGTCTGCGACGTTGGAGGAGCGATATCCGCCATGACTCCGGGGGCCGTTGGCGGGAGGCGGACGACTTCGAGCTGGTGCGTCTTGGGGTTCAACAGCTTGGTTTCCATCGTGGTGTTGAACGAGACTGACTCGGGCCTCTCCGGTCGGGTGGCGTCGTTGCAGGCCCCGACTGCGAGCACTGTGATTAGTGCTCCGGTGAACCATCCAAAGCGCTTCGTGTTGGGCATCATGTGTCCCCTCGCGTTATTGATGAAGTCTTTACCCTGCGTGATTGGATATCACCACAGCCTGTGTCGTGATCAGCGCGATGTGCACTTCCGCGGAGCCGTCCGTGAGCCAGTGCGACGCACACAGGTGTGACGTTGTGATCAGCGCGCGGGACCACTCCGGTGTATTGCGATCAAGCTTGAATTGTCCTTCCCCAGCGCCTTCTCTGGTTCCGAGAGGTGTCTTCCGGCACGTAACCGCCACACCGTACTTCCATCATACCGTGGTCATCAAAGGCCTTCGAAAAAATTGGGTGTCCTTTTTTGCGACTCCAATCATAACCCCCCGGGTTATTGTCGAAGTGGCAATTAAGAACTTGTTGACGGCGCTCTCGCTCATTCCAATCGCGACGTCGGGTGGTGTACGACCCGGAGCGTCAATATTCAGTAGTCGCGTGACTAGCGTACGTGCTGAACGCGGGTGCCCCTGTCTTTTCGCGCGGTTGATTGCACTTCGCAGATTTGCCGGCTTCCGCTTATCGCGAGTCATTACGCGGCTCGGTTAAGGTTGGAGAGGTACGAATGCAACTTCCGTCTGCGACGACGAACGCCTCGAAGCGGAATATGCAGCCTACTGAATTTCCTTCAGCATTATTCGACAATCCTTTCGCTGTTATACCGATCAGTGCGGAGGTTGGGAAGTGGCAAAAGAGATGCTGTGCTACAATCGTGTCTCCCTTCCACCTGTGACTTCGATGTTGCTGGGTGCATTAGACGGATTTAACGATCGACATTTGAAGCCATGTTTTTTTTGTGCGGAACTCCGGGCCGTGCACCCAGACCAACATCACGGATCTCGACGAGAAAGCTGTTGTTGTACTTGGACAAGATGTGATTGACCCGCAGTAGTGCGAATCGAGGATATCACAACGACACAACGGCGTGCGTCGACCTGGCCGTCGGCCGATCCCCGCAGAAGTGAAAATCTCGCAGATCACAACGACACAACCATGTGAGCTTCCTGCCTCCCCGCGTGATCGCTCCGCGGAAGTGCAAATCATGCTTATCATATAACCCGTGGCGGCGATGGCGGGGCAGACGGAGAGTGACTACCGGTTCGACACGGGGGTCGATGATGCGGCGGCGTGGATACGTATGCTGTGTGCGGATCGGAGATTCGCGGCGTTCGTCGTCGTCGGCCACAACGAGGGGTCGCTCGTGGGGATGCTTGCTGCGCAGCGAGCTTCGGCCGACGGCTTTATCTCGCTGGAAGGGGCCGGTCGTCCCGCAGCTGAGGTGATACGCGAGCAGCTTCTCGCGGCCGGCACCCCGCGCGCGCTCTTCGACACGATTCTGGATT
>JALYSW010000411.1 GCA_030854615.1 Gemmatimonadota bacterium | reverse complement strand
AAAATGATCGATCGAATCCGACACTCCCCGAGGGCATCCATGTCTCACGCACTCCGCACGACCGCGCTCATTCTCGCATCGACCGCCCTCTCGCTGGGCACACTCGGCTGTCATCGCGGCGACAAGGTCGTCGCCTCTGGCAAGAAGAGTGTTGGCGCGCAGTCCGCATCGATGCCGACGGTGCAGTACAACAAGGCACCATGTGACTGGGTCACTCGCGCGGAAGTCGAGAAGGTGTTCGGCGAGCCGCTAGTCGGCGATCCGGTTCGCGTTCGCAGCGCGGAGAACGCGGTTCCACAAGCCGATGGTCGCGGCTGCGCATACGAGATGAAGCAGACGTCGGAGCTGGTGAAGCGCGTCGTCGCAATCCAGATGGAGCTCGACGATGCGGGGGCGATTCAGGCCGGCTTCTCAGGCGTTCCGGATCTGCAGGCGGCGTTCAAGGACAAGGAGTCGAAGGGCGACTCGCTCGTCGACGGGCGCTGGGACTACGTGAGCGGCGTGCCGGGCGGGATGACGATGGCGCGAGAAGGGCGCATCACCGCACAGATCTTCGCATTCGGCGAATCGGACAGGGGATTGGCGCTGGCCGGTGCGATCATGGACAAGATCGCGGATCTGCCATTCGCTGAAGATCCAGCCGATCTCGAGGCTCCGAAGAGCGATCCCGATCCGTGCTCGCTGATCACGCGCACGGAGGCCGAGGCGGTGCTTGGACAGTTGAAGATGGCGCCGTTCCGCTCACGCGAAGGGTCGGCGCTCGCACACGCGAACGGCTCAAGCTGCACCTACTTCACCGGCAAGCATCGCGCGCTCGTCCTCACGCCCACGTACGATGGGGGCGCGATGCCGTATAAGATGATGGCCGGCGTCGGCAACATGGTGTCGGGCGTGCTCGGCGGCGCGAAGGCGCCCGACACGCTCGATGGCAAATGGGATCAGATCACGACGAGTGCGACGAATACGCTGGTCCTTCTCAAGGGTGACCGGATGGTGGACTTTCAGTTCAAGTCGTCATCGACGAACTACGATGGCGCCGTCAAGCTCGCGCAGGACGCGGCCGGAAGGCTTTAGTGATGACTCGACATCAGATGCGCACGCTCGGTGCGATCGCGACCTCCGCGACGATGGCGACCTTCGCGTGCAGCAAGGCTGACGCGCCGGCAGGCTCGGCGACGAGCTCCAACGGCACGAAGGCCACGGGCAGCGTCGAAGGGCTCAAGTATGCGCCCGCCGTGGTGGCGATGGATCGAAAGGAAGGGCTCGCGGCGCTCAAGCAGATCAGCACCAGCGGTGCGCTGCTTCTGTTCGCGGGTCACAACAGCACGATTGCCTCGCTCAAGCCCGGTTCGGTTCTGCTCATCAAGGGGTTGATGGCCAAGAAGGTACTGGCAGTCGAGGAGGATGACGGCGACATCGGTGTCCTCACGGAGCCGGCCGCGATCACAGACGTCATCCAGGATGGGCATCTCAAGTACGACTATCCCGTGCGCTTCGCACAGGGCGGCATCATCAACACCGCGCTCGCTCCGACGAAATCGGAGGGCATTTTCGCGAGCGATTTTCTCGTGAACACCGCGTTCGCAGCGGCGCCGCCGGACGCGGAGGAGGCGCCGAGCACCGCGATCTCGAAGACGTTCGATGTAAAGGCGTGGACGGTAGAGGTCACCGGAACGCCGGAGAGCGACAGGATCAAGCTGCGCGTGAAGGTGTCGAAGGCAGGGAACGGCTTTAGCGCAACCGTAGTCGGCGACGGCTATCTGCAGAACTTCGACGCCGGCGGGGATCTCACCATCGAGCACGGGAAGGTAGAGCAGCTCGAGATGATCAACCGAAAGCTCAACGGCACGATGAATTTCACGTGGTCGGTAAAGCTCGACGTCGCCGACCGTCCATTCCAGAGCGTGAAGATCGATATCCCAGTGATCGTCAACATTCCGCTCGCTCCGGTACTCGGGGGGCTGCCGTTCTTTCTCGCAATCGACGGCGCAGTGCTGATCAAGCCGGCGTTCGGCGGGGCCGAGGAGATCAGCTACGGCGCGTTCCGCATCACGTACGATGGCACTCAGCGCTTCAAGATCCACGAGGGAACTGCCGATCCGGAGGGAAACGCCAGCGGGACTGTAGAGCTGCTCAAGTGGGGAAATCTTACGAAGGTCGCCCCGGTCGGAATGGTGGTCGCGTTCGCCGCGCCGAAGATCGAGCTGACTTTCGGTATTAGCAAGGCGCTCAAGACGCTCAGCGACTTCGACTCCCCAGCCGGGAAAGCCGACAAGCTCTTCGACAAGCTCGGCCGGAAGGTCTTCGGCGACGACGCGATGGACAAGCTCAAGGACGTGAACGTCGAGAAGGCGCTGGACATGATCAAGGGAAACGAGGCGTCGGCATACTTCGAGCTGGTCACGTCGTCCGGGACATCGGCAGGCACGCTCGAATGGGGGGCCTGCGAGCAGACCGACGTCTACATCTCCGCCACCGTCAACGCCAGCGCGAAGCTACTCGGCGCGAGTGCGGGCGAGGCAAACAAGGAGCTGTGGAAGAAACACATCCACGCGTCGAGGCCGCCGAACAAGAATTGCGCGTGAGGCGTCGGTTGGCGTGCGGCCGCGATTCTTGCGCGCCGCGCTTCCTGTCCGCCATCATCCGTGCACCATGAAAACAATTCGAATTGCATCTCCGCTCGTCGCGGCGTTGATGATCGCCTCGAGCTCGACGTCTCGCGCACAGGGGCATGACAGCACGCTCACCGGCTTCCCCGCGCTCGCTCACGACTTCGTATTCACGTCGCTCGCCTTTTCACCCGCGTCCGCGACGCAGGCGGGGCTGCACGACTGGACCGACCCCTATACGGGGCGGCGTGCACACCTGGACTCGCTGCTCGACAGCTTCTCGCCGGAGGCGATCGCGAAGCAGCGTGCCTACTTCATTCGCGTGCAGAGCCGTCTCGCCGCCCTCGATCGGGCGCATCTGGACGCGCAGACGCAGGCCGACTACGACGTCGTCGCCAATGCCGCGGCCTTCGCGCTCTTCGGTCTAACGAAGGAGCGCTTTCACCAGTACAAACCGCAGATGTATGCGGAGGATCTGGGGAACACGCTGTTCTCCAACATCTCGCTCGAGTACGGGGACAAGAACACTCGTGCGCTCGACCTCACGGCACGCGTCGCGCGCGTGCCCGCGTTTCTCGCCGTCGCGCGCAGGAATCTCCGCGCGACGAACGACATCTACTCGAAGGTCGCCATCGAGGAGACCGGCGGCGTGACCGCGCTGGTAAAGGAGACCGGCGCAGAGTTCACGCGTGGAACACCATCCGAAGCGCGCTATGCAAAGGTGGCGCCCGCCGCGATCGCCGCTCTCACGGAATATCAACACTTCATCAGGGACACACTCGCGAAGCGCGGAACGGTCGACTGGCGCTCCGGCGTCGGACTCTTCAATGCCAAGTGGAAGTACTCGCTCGCTGTGTCGCTGACACCGGATGAAGCGCTGCGCATCGCCGAGGACAGCATGCGCAGGACACGCGCAGCCATGCTGGTGCTCGCGCGCCCGCTCCACGACAAGTGGTTTCCATCGCACACGCACACCGGCGACTCGACGGCCGTGCTGAATGCGATCGTGAGCGAGACGCTCGCGCGCATCGGAGGTGAGCACGCGAACCGCGACTCCATTCTCGAGGAAGCGAAGTCGGACGTCGCCGCCCTCACGCGCGTCATTCGCGACCAGCGCATCGTATCGCTGGACTCGTTCCCGAATCTGCAGGTGATTCCGACACCGGAGTTCATGCGCGGCGTGTACGGGGTCGCGGGCGCTGTGTTCGCGCCGCCGCTCAATCCGAATCTCGCCACTTTCTTCTGGGTCACGCCGATCCCTGCGGCGTGGACGAGCGATCGCGCGGATTCGAAGCTGCGCGAGTACAACACGTACAAGATGCTCGACCTCACGATGCACGAGGGGATTCCCGGGCACGTCGTGCAGGGTGCGTATGCGAATCTGCTCACGCCCGAATGGCGCCGCCTTCTCCGCTCGATCTACTCGAACACACCGTACGTGGAGGGCTGGGCTGTGTACGCCGAGCACGTGATGATGTACGACGCGCACGTCGATGGCGGTGACCCGGTGAAGATGAAGCTCACGGATCTCAAGGGAATGCTTCGCATCTACACGAACGTGATCATCGACATCCGCCTGCACACGCGCAGCATGCCTGGCGACTCGGCCGTCGCCTTCATGATGCGCGACGCATTTCAGGAGAAGCCGGAAGCGGAGGCGAAGTTGCAGCGTGCGCAGCTCGATTATGTGCAGCTCAACGCCTATTTCGCCGGCGTGGAGGAATGGACGCGGCTACGGCAGGATGTGCAGAAGCGGGACGGAAAAGCCTTCAATCTCTGCCGTTATCACGACACGGTGCTACTGTACGGCGCGCTACCGGTGCCGATCATCCGTCGGTTGTACATGGCGGGCGTCCCACCAACGGCGACGATGCCCGAGTCGCGATGCGGAGGAGCGGGCGCGGCGAACGGGATGTAGCGCGGGAATTACTGCGCGATGTGCACGCGCCAGACCGCCCTGCACGAGCGGGGTGGCACGCACCACGCGATGCATCCCGGAGTGAATGCGGGGTTTGCAGCGGCGCCGGCCGTGCGGATCGACGGGCGGTGAGGCTACCTCGAAACGATGAGCTCCGCCATGCGCGCCGCGGCGCCCGGCGCTGCTGCGAAGAAGAGCACCGGCTCGATCAGCTCGAGCTCCATGAGGAGGAGTCGCCCGTTGCGTACAACTCCATCAACTCTTGCGTAAAGAATCTCGTCGACCCCTGTTTCCGTGGCCTCGGCCGTCGCACGGAGCGCCGCGCTCGCATCACCGATCAGCACGGGGTCAGGATCGAGACGCTCGACCGTTCCCCCAAAGTTGTACTGCACGCGAAAATCGCCCGCGGCCGGCCGCTTCTTCACGGCATGGCTGAATTCCCCGCCGAGGAAGACGAGCGACCACTCTCCGTCCTCGATCTCCGGCAGAAACGGCTGCACCAGAAGCCCACTCGGCGTCGATCCCAGAAGCGCCGCGAAACGTGGCTGATGCGCTTCGCCATCGAGCGGAGCGATGCGCCAGGTCTCGTGCGCGGTCGCGGAAATTGCAGGCTTCACCACCGCACCTGTGCCCCATCCCTGCTCAGCGATCAGCGCATCGAGCTCGGGCACCTCGCCATCATCGTCGCTCACCCAGATCGTCGGAACGATCGGGACGCCGCGGGTCTCGAGATCCTTGAGATAGTGTTTGTCCACGCTCCATTGGACGAGCGCGGAGCCGTTCATGAGCGACCCACCATGGTGCTCCTTCACATCGTCTACCCAGCTGCGGAATTCCCGAGGTAGATGATGGAAGTTCCAGCAGGAGCGAAGCACGATGCGATGGTAGATCGACCAATCCGCCTTCGCGTCCCACGGCCTCGCCTCGACCTCCGCTCCGCGCGCGACGAGCGCATCGCGCAGCAGACAGTCGTCCGCAGTGATCGCCGGAACGCCGGAGTAGGTGACCAGCGCGATGCGGTTGTCTAAATGCGGGAGGGACATTGGATCCGGTGTTGGGCTAGGGCACACGCCACCTCGATTGCGAAGCAGCTCTCCAAATCTGAAGTTATGGTGTGCCGTTCTGAAGTGCGCGTTGACTGCGCATTCCCGTGATTCCCGTGCATCCTTTCTCATGCTCTTCGTCGATAATACCGGCATCACGGACGCGCGCCTGAATCTGGCGCTCGAGGAGCACATCCTCCGCAACAGGATGGCGGACGATGACCTGCTCCTCTTCTACGTCAATGCGCCCGCGATCATCATCGGCCGCAACCAGAATACCATCGAGGAGATCAACGCGGAGGTGGTCGATGCGCGCGGCATCCGCGTCGTGCGGCGTGTTTCCGGCGGTGGCGCCGTCTACCATGACCTCGGCAACCTGAACTTCAGCTTCATGACGCGCGATGTGATCGCGCGCTTCAATCGTTACGATCTCTTCAACAAGCCCGTGGTCGAGGTGCTGCGCGAGCTCGGCGTTCCGGCGGAGATCGGCGGCCGCAACGACATCCTCGCCGATGGCCGCAAGGTCTCGGGGAACGCGCAGTTCGCGACCGCTGGGAAGATGTTCAGCCACGGCACGCTCCTGCTCGATTCGAATCTCGACGATGTCACCGCGGCGCTGAAGCCGAAGCCGGGGAAGATCGAATCGAAGGGGGTGAAGTCCATTCGCAGCCGCGTTGCCAACATCGGCGAGTTCCTTCGCGAGCCGATCACCGTAAGCGAGCTGCGCGACCGGATCCTCGAGCGCCTCTTCGGCACGCGTGACCGCGCGATCATTCCCTCGCTCAGCCTCAACGCCGCGGACTGGCACGCCGCGCGCGAGCTGGTCGAGCGCAGATACGGGAGCCGAAGCTGGAACTACGGCGAGAATCCGCCGAGCACGTTGGAGCGCGCACAGCGGTTTCCGGCGGGTGAAATCGACATGCGCCTCGATGTACACGGTGGCGTCATCACCGGCGTGCGATTCTTCGGCGACTTCATGGGGCGCACAGAGGTGAGCGAGCTCGAAGCGACGCTGGTCGGAGTCGCGCACGAGCGGGAGGCGCTCGTCATGGCACTCACCGGCATCGATCTGCGCCAGTACTTTGGCGACGTAAGCCCCGACGACGTTCTGGCAATTCTGACTCCCTGATTCGACACATCCCTCGCTGCCGAACTTCGCGGATGGCGTTGTAACTTTCGTCGACCACGTCGAGGAGCAACCATGACCCAACCCGCCGGCGACTGCAGCCATCTCGATCAGGTGCGCGGCGTCTCCCCGAAGACTCCGAAGGGCTGCGAAGAGTGCCTCAAGCTCGGCATGCAGTGGGTTCACCGGCGACTCTGCCAGGAGTGCGGGCACGTCGGCTGCTGCGATCAGTCGGAGGGGAAGCACGCGACGAAGCACTTCCACCAGACGAAGCACGCGATCATGAAGAGCTTCCAGCCCGGTGAAGACTGGAGCTGGTGCTACGTCGACGAGCTGTTCATGGAGCCTGCAGCGGAGCCGACCGCGTGAGCGCGAACGCCGCGTGGCCCTCGCTTTCCCTCGCCGACTGGAGCGACGCTCGCGACACGCTGCACATGTGGACGCAGATCGTGGGCAAAACGCGCCTCGCGCTCGCACCGATGGTCAATCACTGGTGGCAGGTTCCTCTCTATATCTCTGCGCGCGGGCTCACCACATCGTGGATTCCGCATGGTGAGTCTGGATTCTCGGTCGAATTCGATTTCATCGATCACTCGCTCGTCGTTCAGCACGACGATGGACGCGCGTGGAACATGGCGCTGGCCCCGCGCTCCGTAGCCGACTTCTACGAGAGCTACATGGAAGGGCTGCGCTCGCTCGGCATCGATGTGCGCATCTGGCCCGTGCCGGTCGAGATCGCGAATCCGATCCGCTTCGCCCAGGACGAGACGCACAAGTCGTACGACCCGGCCGCCGCGCACGACTTCTGGCGCGCGCTCTCACAGGCCTCACGCGTGCTCGGCATCTTCCGCGGACGCTTCATCGGCAAGTCGAGCCCTGTGCACTTCTTCTGGGGGAGCTTCGACCTCGCGTGCACACGCTTCAACGGACTGCGCGCGCCAGTGCATCCGGGAGGAGTTCCCGGACTCGCCGACTGGGCAACGCGCGAAGCGTACTCCCACGCGTGCATCAGTGCGGGGTGGTGGCCAGGCGCGATGGGGAGCCCGATCGAAGAGGCGGTCTTCTATGCGTATGCGTATCCGGAGCCGGTCGGGTGCCCAACGGCGAAGATCCGTCCCGCCGCTGGGCGATACCACGACGTGATGCACGAGTGGGTGCTGCCGTACGAGGCGGTGCGCAGCGCCGCGGACCCTGACGCCGATGCGCTCGACTTCTTTCAGAGCACCTATGAGACCGCTGCATCGCTGGGCGACTGGGATCGCCCATCGCTCGAGCGCGCCAAGGATGCGCGAGTGAAGTAGCGAGCGTTCAGAGCATGTACGGGATGTTCGACGCTGCGGTTGGATAGGCGTAGATCATCTTCTTCAGCTCCGCCGATGAGATGTCGAAGCGCATTGCCATCGCGAAGAGGTTGATCACCTCCTCGGCGTGCACGCCTAACAGATACGCGCCGACGATACGGTCGGTCTCCTCGTCGATGATCGTCTTGAACATCCCGACGGGCTCGCGCACGCGCCGGCTGACGAACCACTCCGCGGTGTCGCCCGTCTCGACACGAACGCGCATGCCTTTGTCTCGCGCCGCCATCTCCGTGAGCCCGACACCCGCGAGCGCGGGAAGCGTGAAGACGACGCTCGCGACGGCACGAAGGTCCGGACGCGCGCTGTTCCCACCGAGCAGATTCGCGGAGACGATGGAGCCTTCGTGGCCGGCCACCGGAGTGAGCGGGATCGATCCGGGCGGGTTGACCACATCGCCCGCAGCATAGACACGGGAGTTCGACACGCTCTGCAGGAACTCGTTGACGCGCACCGCGCCGTGCCGCTCGAGCTCGATGTGCCCCGCCGCCGCGCCGATGCGCGCGGTGTTCGGCACGCGCCCCGCGCCGTGCACCACGAGATCGGTTTCGATCACCCGGGTGTTTGCGCCATGCCCCACGTGCACGCGAAACGGCGATGAGGCTGACGCGCGATCGATCGCCTTCACCGTATGATCGAGACGCACATCGATGCCGATCGCCCGCGTGTGCGCGATCAACCGATCGACCACCGCACGATCGAACGACTGAAGCGGCGCACCGCGCCCCACGATGACGACCTCCGACCCCGCGCGCCGCGCGAGATGCGCGAACTCGAGCGAGATGTAGCCCGCGCCGATGAACGCGATGCGGCGCGGAAGTGCATCGAGCTCCATGAAGGCGGTGCTGTCGATGACGTGCGATTCTCCGGCAATCCCCAGATCCCGTGGTGACGCACCCGTCGCAATGACGACGTGGCGCGCGGTGAGCTCGCGATCGCCGACGACCAAGAGATCCTCCGCCACGAAGCGCGCCTCGCCGTGCAGCGTCTCGATCCCCGCCTTCCGGAATGCGCCCTCGCGACTGGCGGGCAGCGGATCAGTGAAGCTTCGCTTGAACCGCATCAGCGCCGGCCAGTCGATCGATGCGTCGCCGGAGATGCCGTACCCTTCCATGCGCCGATGCCACGACATCACATCCGCGGCCCCGACGAGGACCTTTTTCGGATCGCAGCCGCGATTGCCGCACGTGCCTCCATACGGTTGATCGTCCACTACGGCCACGCGCCATCCAGCCGCGGCACAGCCATTCGCGGGCCCGGAGCCGGCGGTTCCGGTGCCGAGTACCACGAGGTCGAATTGATCGTTCATAGTCCTCCCGCGCGGGTTAACCGCCTCAAAGCGGCATCGGAACCAAATGCACTATTTTTGCCCTAGTTACTATCGTGCGTGCCGCCGTAGCATCCCCCATCTCCGCTTCTGCCTCAAGGCTTCCAATGGCCTCATCGCTTCTCACTGCCCAGCCCGACAATACTCGCGTCGCAACCTCGCGACGTCCATCGCATCCGGCAACGCTCGCGGAGCGCTTCGATGCGGTACGCACGCAGACGGAGCACCTGTGCGAGCCGCTCGACACCGAGGACTACGTCGTCAGCAGCATGGCCGATGTGAGTCCCACAAAATGGCATCTCGCGCACACGAGCTGGTTCTTCGAGACATTCATTCTCGCACAGTACGCGCCAGGCTATCGCTCGCCGAATCCGCGCTACGCCTATCTCTTCAATTCCTATTACGTCCAGGCCGGCGAACGACACTGCCGCGCGATGCGTGGTCTCGTGACGCGTCCAACCGTGCGCGAGGTGTTCGAATATCGCGCGCACGTCAGCGAGGCGATGCGGAAGCTCCTTCGCGAGATCAACGAGGATCCTGCGCACCCCGCGTATCCACTGGTCGTGCTGGGTCTCCACCACGAGCAGCAGCATCAGGAGCTACTCGTCACGGACATCAAGCACGTCTTCTGGATGAATCCTCTTCGTCCGGTCTATCGCGAGCGGTCCGTGCTTCCCGAGCGTGCACTCCCGGAGTCCGCGTGGAAGTCGTTCGAAGGCGGCGTGCATCGCATCGGACATCAGGGTGACGGCTTCTCCTTCGACAACGAGCTCCCCGCGCATCGCGAGTTCCTCGAGGACTTCACGCTCGCGTCGCGCCTCGTCACGAATGGCGACTATCTCGACTTCATCAACGACGGCGGCTACAAGCGCTCCGAGCTCTGGCTCTCGCCCGGGCTCGCGATGGTGCAGGACGGCACATGGGAGGCGCCCTTCTACTGGGAGCGCGCCGACGATGGCTGGACCGAGTTCACGCTCGCCGGCACGAAGCCGGTCGTGCTCGACGAGCCCGTGTGTCACGTGAGCTACTACGAGGCGGACGCGTTCGCGCGATGGGCGAAGCGTCGTCTGCCCACCGAAGCGGAGTGGGAGGTCGCCGCGCGTGGCGCATCGCTGGAAGGAACATTCGTCGAGAGTGAGCACTTTCATCCTGCGCCTGCGAGCGACGCAGCCATCGCGTCGGGCGAGCTCACGCAGCTCTATGGCGACGTGTGGCAGTGGACACAGAGTGCGTACGTCGGCTACCCGGGCTTCAAGGCGGATACGGGCGCGATCGGCGAGTACAACGGCAAGTGGATGGCCGACCAATGGGTGCTGCGAGGCGCCTCATGCGCCACGCCGCAGTCGCATGCGCGAATCACGTACCGAAACTTCTTCCCATCGGATGCACGGTGGCAGTTCATGGGGATTCGCCTTGCCGACCACGCCTGATGAGCGTTCGATGACGATGCCCGCATCGCGGCACGGCGTTCCGCGCATCGTCGCGCGCCCCAGTGCGCGCAGCGTGCGCGATGAGGTTCTGCTCGGGCTCCACGCCGAGCTGAAGACGCTGCCGCCCAAGCTGTTTTACGATGCCGTGGGTGCGGAGCTGTTCGAGCAGATCTGCGAGCTCCCCGAGTACTATCTCACACGCGCCGAGCTCGAGATCCTGAATGCGCGCGCGGGCGAGATCGCGAAGCTCGCGGGGCCGCGCGTCGCGCTGCTCGAATACGGGAGCGGCGCCGGGGTGAAGATCCGCCTGCTGCTCGACGCCCTCGAGTCGCCCGCGGCTTACGTGCCGATCGACATCTCGCGCGAACAGCTCGACCGCGTCGCGCGCGAGCTCGCCGCGGAGTATCCGAATGTCGCGGTGCGTCCGCTCCACGCGGATTACACGTTGCCGCACACGGTTCCCGACCTGCCCGTGCGCTCGCGCAGAGTCGCGTTCTTTCCCGGATCCACGATCGGCAACTTCCATCCGATGGAAGCCGCGGCCTTTCTCGGCCGCGTACGTCGCGTGGTCGGCAAGGACGGCGCCCTGATTCTCGGCGTCGACCGCCGCAAGAGCGCGGCGGTGCTCAACGCGGCCTACGATGACGCGGCGGGTGTGACTGCGGCATTCAACAGGAACATCCTCACGCGCATCAACCACGATGCGGGTGGGCATTTCGATCTCGACAGCTTCGCGCATCGCGCGTTCTTCAACCCGCGCGCGAGCCGCGTCGAGATGCATCTCGTGAGCAAGGCCGAGCAGATGGTGAGGGTCGCCGGCGACGTCATCCATTTCGACGAGGGCGAGTCGATCTGGACCGAGAGCTCGTACAAGTACGACCGCCCCAGGCTCGAGGAGCTCATCGAGACCGCCGGCTTCAGGCTGCGGAAGCTCTGGACGAATTCGAAGCGCCAGTTCTGGGTGGCCTACCTCGAAGCGGTGTGACGCAGATGCGCCGGCGCGACCGCGCGTTCCACCAGCGCGAGCGCACCGTCGACTAGCAGGGCGAGCGCCGCAGCGGGAAGCGCCCCCGAGAGAATCATGTTCGTGTCGGCGAGCGCGAGCCCCGCAACGATGGGCTCGCCGAGTCCGCCGGCGCCGATGAAGGCCGCGAGCGTTGCCGCGCCGACGGTGATCACCGCGGCAGTGCGAATCCCCGACATGATCACCGGCGCCGCGAGCGGCAGCCGCACCGAGAGCAGCCGCTGCCACGGCGTCATCCCCAGCGCTTCCGCCGCCTCGACCGCGGAGGGATCCGCGTCGCGTACGCCGCTGTAGGCGCTCCGCACGATCGGGTAAAGCGCGTAGATCCAGAGCGCCACGAGCGCGGGCTTTATCCCGATGCCGAAGAGCGGGATCATGAAGGCGAGGAGCGCGATGCTCGGAATCGTCTCGAGCACCCCCAACGCGCCGACCATCGGCTCCGCCAGCCGCCGCGTGCGCTCGAGGGCGAGCGCCAGCGGGAGGGCAACGAGGATCGCGGCGCCGAGGGCCAGGGCGACGAGGAGGAGATGCTGCAGCACCAGCGTCCAGATGGCGCCGCGGCGCTGCCACAGGTAGGGCGTCAGCGATATCTTAGTACCAAGGTATTTGCCTCTTCCGACTGCGATGTCTGAATGGCCTTCCCCGGCGGTGAGCCCCACATCGCGCAGGGCATCCGCCGCGACGTGCTTTACGTCCTCGCCGTCGACCTCGATGCGACGGTTGAGCGCGCGCATCCGCGTCTCGTCGAGCAGTCCGCTCAATAGCGTGAGCGCGGACACCGCGTCGGGGCGATC
The DNA here is from genome assembly GCA_030854615.1 of Gemmatimonadota bacterium. Lineage (GTDB taxonomy): Bacteria > Gemmatimonadota > Gemmatimonadetes > Gemmatimonadales > Gemmatimonadaceae > FEN-1250. The sequence goes on along the minus strand of JALYSW010000411.1, from coordinate 5,277 downwards.
GTGCGCGAGCCGGGCACCGATGAGCGCCGCCGCCTCGTAGGGAGGGAAGAAGTGCTTGTCGTCGATGAGCGTTACGAGATCGTACTTCGCGAGCAGCCCGTCGGTCGAATAACCGTCGATGACGTCGACCGCGCCGCTCGCGAGCGCCTGGTATTTCACCGCGGGCGCGAGCGGCCGCACCGCGCGCGGGCGCACGCCGTACACGCGCGCGAGTCCCGCGAGTCCGTCCGGGCGCCCGATGAAGTCCGCCGTGAATCCAGCCGTGAGATGCGCGCTCTCCCGCGCGAGGTCGCTGAGAGTCCGGAGGTGATACTGCGCCGCAGTATTCCGTCGCACCGCGATTGCGTACGCATTCTGGAATCCGAGCGGCGGAAGCCAGCGCATCCCGTAGCGCGACGTGAACTCGCGCGCGACGTGCGCGAATACGAATTGTGCGTCGCTCGCGAGCGAATCGGGGAGCGTGTCGTGCAGCACCGCGAGCAATCCGGTGCCGGTGTACTCGGGATAGACATCGATGGCACCGGAGCGGAGCGCCTCGATCGCGATTTGTGTCTGGCCGAGCCCCATGCGGCGATCCACGGTCATCCCGTGCGCCTCGAGTAGCTGCGCGAACATTTCGGCGAGCAGGTACGACTCGCCGAAGGGCTTGGAAGCGACGATAATCGGCGCGGTGCGCGACGCGCGAGGCGCGGTCTGCGCGCGCACGGTCATCGGCGCAAGGAGGCCGGCCAACACGACACCGACCGCGATCGCCCGCGCGATCGTGCTCACCACGATCGCTCTCACGCGATCCCCCGGAGCGGCGCCGACGCCGCCAGCGCGCGCTCGAGCAGCGTCGCGACGTAGGGCGTCGCTGGCGCGGAGGCGAGTGTGTCGATCGTCCCGCGCTGCTCGATACGCCCGTTGCGCATCACCACCAGCTCGTCCGCGAGCCGCGCCGCCTCCGCGAGATCGTGCGTCACCATCAGCATCGTGAACGACAGCTCGCGTCGCAGCGTATCGAACGCGGCCTGTAGATCCGAGCGCGTGATCGCGTCGAGCGCGCCGAAGGGCTCGTCCATGAGCACGACGCCCGGGCGAGCGGCCAGCGCGCGCGCCAGCGCCGCACGCTGCCGCTGTCCACCCGACAGCTCGTGCGGAAAGCGCGCGCCGAATGTCCCGGCCGGGAGCCCGACCAACGCCAGCGTCTCCGTTGCCACATCGGTCGCATTGGCGACGCCGAGCAGCGTGGGCACCAGCGCGACGTTCCGCAGAATCCGCCAGTGCGGCATCAGCCCGCCGTCCTGCGGCACATAGCCGATCATCCGCCGCAGCGCCACACTCGGCATCTCGCGCACGGCCCTCGCCCCAACGGAGATCGTGCCACCGGTCGGCTCGACCAGGCGATTGAAGCATCGCAGCAGCGTCGTCTTCCCCGATCCGCTCTCACCAACCAGCGCAACGCTTTTTCCCGCAGCCACCTCGAGGCTCACGCCATCGAGCGCGGTCACGGTGCCGTAGCGCTGCACTATTTCCCGCGCACGCAGCGCGAGCGGCTCGCGTCGCGTCAGTGGCTCGGCGGGTGTGCTCATTCACCTAAGCTGCCGCCTCGGCTGCCGGGTGGCAACGCGCGACGGGTCGAGGCGTTATCATCAGCGAATGGCACTCCAGCCGCCTGCGACGCTCTGGACCATCGGGCACTCCACGCATCCGATCGAGGAGTTTCTCGAGCTCCTGCGCGCGCACGGGATCACGCGGATCGCCGACGTGCGCCGCTTTCCCGGCTCGCGCGCGCACCCGCACTTCAACCCCGAGGCGCTCGCCGCAACGCTCCGCGAGCGCGGAATCGCATACACGCCGATGCTCGCGCTCGGCGGGCGGCGGAAGCCGCGTCCCGACTCCCCGCACGTCGCCTGGCGCAACGACGCCTTCCGTGGCTACGCCGACTACATGGACACGCCGGAGTTCGAGACGGCAGCGGAACGGCTCGCGATGCTCGCGCGCGCGGATCGCGTCGCCGTCGTGTGCGCGGAGGCGGTGTGGTGGCGATGCCACCGCTCGATGATCTCCGACTACTTCAAGGCGAGCGGATGGACCGTACTTCACATCATCGGCGCGGGTGAGGCAAAGGAACATCCGTACACGTCCGTCGCGAAGGTGGTCGACGGCACGTTGACCTATTGACCGGCGTGCTCCCCCCTGAGACGCCTGCGTGATAGCTTGAGTCCCGGGCATATCCGCCCACGCCCGCTCGCTTCTCTCTCGCGACGTTCCGCGCGTCCCCGCCCCGATGACCTTTCAGCGCAAGATGCTGTTCGGCTTCTCGCTCATGGTCCTCCCCGCGCTGCTCATCGGGGTCGAGGCGTTCCGCACGAACGTGCTCGAGCGCGACGCGCTCCAGATGCTCGGCCAGAACATGGCACGTACGCGCACGTACTCCGAGCTCGAGACGGCGATGTTCAACCAGAGCGAGATCACCTGGCGCTATCTAAGCGGGCTCGACCCACATGCGCGTGAGGAGTTTCGCGCGACGGGCGAGGTCATCAAGTACTGGCAGCAGCGCTGGCGATCGGAGCTTCGTCCCAACGAGGCCGCGCTCGCGAATAGCACCGAGGCGATTCAGCGCAACATCGAGGTCGTCGCGGACAGCGTGTTCGTGCTCTACGACTCGGGACAGCGCGAGGCCTCGTACCGTCTTGCGCAGCGCGATCTGCGCGACCGGCTTCTCCCCGAGCTTACCGAGCTCAATCGCGACATCTATCGCCAGGCGCGCGAGTCGAGCGTGCGCGGTGCGTATACGCGTCTCGAGGAGATCGTCACCGGCGAGCGCGATGTGCTCGTGGCGATCCTCATCGTCGCGGTCGGCGCGGGGCTCCTCGGCTCGTGGCTCATCTCGCGCGGGCTCGCGCGCCCGATCAGTCAGCTGCGCGTGGCCATGGCGCGCGTGGGCGCAGGCGAGATCGAGCTCCCGATCGATGCGAGCTCCCCCGACGAGATCGGCGACCTCGCGCGCTCCTTCGCGCAGATGACCGCGAGCCTCCAGGAGTCGCAAGCGCGCAGCACGCGTCTCAATTCCGAGCTGCAGCGCAAGGTCTCGCAGCTGGAGACGACGCAGGCGCAGCTCGTCCAGTCCGAGAAGCTCGCATCGATCGGCGAGATGGCCGCAGCCGTCGCGCACGGGATTCGCAATCCGCTCGCCAGCCTGCGCGCCGCGGCACAGGTCGCGCTGCGGCACCCGGAATCGGCCTCCTCGCGCGAGCATCTCGGCGTCATCATCGATGAGGTCGATCGACTCGACCGTCGCGTGAGCCATCTGCTCAGCTTCTCCAAGCCGGCACCGTACCATCCCCTGCGCGAAGGCGTGGCGCGACTGATCGAGGATCTGCTGCCGCCGTTCGGCGAGCTGCTGCGCGAGAAGAGCGTGACACTCACGCTCGACATCGCCGCCGATCTCCCCGACGTGCGCGTCGATCCGATGCAGCTGGAGCAAGCGCTCGTCGAGATCGTGTCGAACGCACTCGACGCGATGTCTGCGGGCGGCACACTCCGCATCTCCGCGCGCGCGAGTCGTGCGGTGGGTGGCGACGAGACGGTGCTCGTCGAGGTCGTCGACAGCGGCGTCGGAATTCCCGCGCGGGTGCTCGCCTCGGTATTCGAGCCGTTCTTCACGACGCGTCCCGAGGGGACCGGGCTCGGACTCGCGATCGCCAAGCGCTACGTCGAGCAGAACGGCGGCGCGATCGAGATCGACAGCACCGCCGGCACGGGAACGACGGTGCGTATCCGCCTCCCAGGCATCGAGGTCGACGCGCTTGCCGCTGCAGCGGCGAGCGACGCCGCACTCGCAACCGAGAAGCGCTCGTGAGCGGCCCGACCGTTCTCATCGTCGACGACGAGCGCACGCTCGCGCGCTCGATCAAGATCTTCCTCACCGAGTCGGGCTACGAGGCGGAGGTCGCGGGCGATGCGGAGACGGCGCTGCAGCTGCTCGAGAGCTTCCGCCCGGACGTCATCTTCGCCGACGTGCGCCTCCCGGGCATGGGCGGCATCGAGCTGCTCGAGCGGATCCGCGACTTCGACTCGTCGATCCCGGTCATCATCATGACCGCGTACGGAAGCATCGAGGGCGCTGTCGAAGCCGTGAAGCTCGGCGCCTTCGACTATCTGAAGAAGCCAGTCGACCTCGAAGAGCTGAAGCTGCTCGCCGACCGCGCGCGCGAGACATCGCTGCTCAAACAGGAGCTGTCGTACTACCGCAAGCGCGAGGCTCGCAAAGTCCCCTTTCACGGAATGATCGGCGAGTCGGCGGGAATCCTCGCGGTCATGGAGCAGGCGCGCCAGATCGCCGCGCTCGATGACACGCCGCCGGTGCTCATCACCGGCGAGACCGGAACCGGCAAGGGACTCATCGCGCACACGATCCACGCGTCGGGGCCGCGCGCGTCGAACCCGTTCATCGAGGTGAACTGCACCGCGCTCCCCGCGAGCCTCATGGAGGCCGAGCTCTTCGGCCACGAGCGCGGTGCGTTCACCGATGCCAAGCAGTCGAAGATCGGTCTGTTCGAGGCGGCCGAGCGTGGCTTCATCTTCCTCGATGAGATTGGGGATACGGAGCTTCCGCTGCAGGGGAAGCTCCTGCGCGCCATCGAGGAGCGCATGGTTCGCCGCGTGGGCGGAATACGCGACCGGAAGATCGATGTACGCATCCTGGCCGCGACGAACCGCGATCTCGAGCGCGAGGCGCAGGCTGGAACCTTCCGCCGCGATCTCTACTTTCGTCTCGCCGTGATCCTCCTGCGCCTTCCGCCGTTGCGCGAGCGTGGCGACGACGTGCTCCTGCTCGCCGATGACTTCGTGCGGCGTTTCAGCACGAAGTACGGGAAGGATGTGAAGCGCATGGGCCCCGCCGTGCGCGACGCGCTGCTCGCGTACCCGTGGCCCGGGAACGTGCGCGAGCTCAGTCACGTGATGGAGCGCGCGGTGCTCTGGAGCCAGGGCGGCGTGCTCGAGGCGGAGCAGCTGTCCCTCTCCAAGATGGACGATACGAACCCGCGCGTGAGCGGCTCGATCACCGACGGAGATGCGAACGTCGACGCCGGCACGCCGCTCGCACCGCCGGCGGGGTTGCCGCGCGGAACCGATCTCGCACAGTGGGAGAAGTCGATGATCGAGCAGGCACTCCGCGAAGCCAACGGAAACCAGACGCAGGCGGCGCAGCGACTCGGCGTCAGCCGCGACACGCTGCGCTACCGCCTCAAGAAATTCGGAATTCAATAACACATGCACGTCATTCTGCTC